>CATNEU010000001.1 GCA_950097605.1 uncultured Oscillospiraceae bacterium
CCAAAGGTTATCGCCGATTCTGAAAGAGTCGAAAAAAAGATCAGAAAGCTGCATTACCAGCTCTACTTCCGCACCAAAAAGGCCTTGCGGGAACTCGAAAACTGCGATCTGAACAATGTGCACTATACCAAGGTATTCGGAGAAGATCGAACCGGCGGGACATTGAAAAATGAAGTAATCAGCAATTTGAGGAAAATAATTACGAATCTGGAAACCAAAGAATACGAATATAACTGCGGAAACCACAATGAGTGTGCGACGTCCGGATTAGTGGCGTTCGTATACTCTGGCCGCGACACGATTTATCTTTGTCCCTTATGGATAAACAAGCCAGCTACAGAAAATTACTCTCAAATAGGCGTTCTCTTTCATGAATTTACCCACGCCGTATGCGGTACAAAAGACAAAAAATACGGCCGGGAAGCCTGCATTCAGCTTGCACGCCAGTCTCCCGAAGACGCAATCGTAAATGCCGATAACTACCGTATCTTTTTGGAGTTTCAATTTCTGCATTGGCAGGGCAACCAATCCATTGTCCTGAATCCGGAATCCAACTATGCGCCGGGTATGGTGACATTTCAAGATACAATTTATAGCTTTTATAAGGGCAAAAAATCAAACACCCTCTATTTCATGACCTACAACGGGGCAAGCTGGCGGAAAAATGAAAAAATAGCGGATCAGCCCAACACGTCCATGTCCCCGGGCACAAGCACAACGCCGTCTCCCGTCGTCTACCGGAATTGCATCTACCTGTTCTATAAAGGCGGCAGCAACAACAACCTCTATTATCTGTGGTTCGACGGCACAAATTGGAAGGGCAATACCAAAATCAGCGACTCCGATCCCAAGACAGACGCAGCTCCATCCGCCGTCTTTTTTAACAACCGCATCTATGTGTTTTTCAAAGGGTCTGGAAACAACAATTTATACTACCTCACCTGCGAATACAACCGCGATTGGGTCGTGCAGCACAGCTTTTATTCGCAGAAGATTGCCGACGCACCCAATTCCAACATTTCTCCAAGGTCCGATTGTGCGCCGTCCGCCGCCGTGCTGGGCGACAAAATCTATGTCGTATACAAAAGCGACAGCGGCAACGATTTGTTTTACCTCACGTTTGACGGGACCAATTGGGAAGGTGACAAGCGGATCTCCCAATTTAGCGATTTTGCGCCCAAAACAGACAAAGCGCCCACGGTAAGCGCTGTCGATGATATGCTGTATATCACCTATAAGGGGGAGAGCAGCAACAGTATGTATCAGATGTATTACAACCGCGGAACCGGTTTAGAAGACGGCATCTGGTACGGAAATCAGACGGTGGCGTCCGTATCCACCATAGAACCGCTCACAAATCAGCCCTATGGCGTCGTTTCCCTTGGAAACTACAACTACAGCATTTACAAAGGACAGAAGTCGGATCAGCTATACTTTATGTACCAATCAAAGTAGACACCGCAAACGATAAAAAACGGACTTGCCGCGTTTTTTCACTATGATAAAGGGCAGCGCCCAAGGCGCTGCCCTTTATCAATTATCCATTTTCTATTGAAAACCGCGCCCTTTGTGATTTACGGCGGACCTTCTACCACCCAAACAAGCTGGCCGCCTTGCGCACCACTTCCGACAGGGCGTTCGTACTGGTAAGCACTGTCACCGCGACTACGGCAAAGGCCAGCAGATTGCCCAGCAGCCTGTTTTTGTGCGCGCCCATTCTTTCGCGGCTATTCAGTGTAACCGTTAAAAAAAACGCGATGACCGGCAGCACCAGCGCGTTGGCCGCCTGGGAAAGCAGGATGACCTCCACCGGGCTGGATTGCCCCAGCGCGGCAAGCGTTACGCCAATGGCCAGCACAAAGCACCAGACCCCGCGAAAGCGTTTTCCACGCAGGTTTCCAGGCCAGCCCAGCATGCCGCGCACGGCAAAGGCCGCCGCAAGCGGCGCGGTCACTGTGGAGGAAAAGCCCGCCGCGAAAAGGCCGGCTGCAAACACATATTTTGCCCAGCTTCCCAAAAGCGGCTCGAGCTGGTGCGCCATGTCGCCCGCGCCGTTTACAGGCGCGCCCGTTCCATAGAACGCCGCGGCGGCGCCGATGATCACGGCGGCTGAAATCAGTCCGCCGAGCCCAACGGAGAGAATGGTGTCGAACCGCGCGGCTGGAAGGTCCTCTTTGCTTTGAAACCGTTCCCCCACCGCCGAAGCGTGTAAAAACAGGTTATACGGCACAGCGGTGGTGCCGATCAATCCAACAACGGTGAACCAGGCGTTGCCGCTTTCCGGCATGCGGGGCACAAACAGGCCGTGCAGCACCGCGCCCCAATCGGGCCTGGAGACGATGGCAGTCGCCAGAAACGTGACGCTCATGAGCAGGACCAGGACCACCAAAAACTTTTCGATGCGCCGGTAGCTTCCCGACCAGAGCAGCGCGAACGATACAAAACCGAGCAAGATCGCCAGGGCCGCTCCCCAGCCCCGTCCGGAAAGCGCCGGAAACGCGCTCCCAATCCCCATCAACCCGCCCGCGATGTTGCCGGTTTCATACGCGGTGTTGCCGATAAAAATGGCCGCGATCACCAGAACGGCCGCAGCGCCGCGCAGCACTGGGTTCCGGATCGCGCCACGCAGGTTTTCGCCCAGCCCCTTTCCCGTCACAACCCCGAGGCGGGCGGACATCTCCTGCAGCACCATTGTCGCAAGCACCGAAAACAGCATGGCCCATAGCAGCGAATAGCCAAAGCTGGCGCCGGTCACGGTGCAGGTTGTGATGGTGCCGGGCCCGATAAACGCGGCGGCGACCAGCGCGCCCGGCCCAATATGCCGAAATCTTTCCGTCAATCTGCTCATATGCATCCCCATACCTCTATCCAAAAAGTCAGGCGCTGCGGCGCACGTCCGCGGCTGCTGTTAGTATCCTGCACAAAATCCTGCAAAATAAACCTGCCAAGCGGACGTTAGATCCTCCAGAACCGGCCCAGACTTTACATAGATTTTACACACAGCGCCGGTTTCCCTCTTGACATCCGCCGGTTGTAAGCATTTTTGTGTAAAAAAACCGTATATTCGCCGTAATATTTTCTGAAATAGTGTGTATACACGCCGATTCACAAAATGGTATAATAATTAAAATGGCATAAGTCGGGTCCTTGCGCGGAAGACACGCCTGCGCGGCCTGTTTCGAGCGGAAGAACCCGGACACACGCCTGTTATGCAACCCGGCGATACAAAAATACATGCGAATGTAGGTGGAGGTTACAAATGGAGTTTGATATTTTCAATGTCATAACCCTGTTGGGAGGGCTTGCGTTCTTCCTCTATGGTATGTCCACAATGGGCGCGGGGCTGGAACGGCTTTCGGGTTCTAAAATGGAGAAAATCCTGCAAAAACTCACGAACAACATCTTTCTGAGCATCCTGTTCGGCGCGGCCATCACCGCAGCGGTCCAGAGTTCCTCGGCAACCACCGTCATCGTCGTGGGCCTTGTCAATGCCGGTATCCTCAAGCTGCGGCAGGCGGTCGGCGTGATCATGGGCGCCAACATCGGCACCACGATCACCTCCCAAATCATCCGTCTGGGCGATTTGCAGGATACCAATATCCTAATGCGGCTGCTCAAGCCCACCTCGCTTGCCCCCATCGCCGCCGTGATCGGCATCGCGCTGTTTATGTTTGCGGCCTCCAAAAAGACCAAAAATGTCGGCAGCATTCTGCTGGGCTTCGGCGTATTGTTCTCGGGCATGAACATCATGACCGAAACGCTCAAGCCGCTCGGCGAGCTGCCGCAGTTTGCGGAGATGTTTGCAACCCTGTCCAACCCGGTGCTCGGCGTGCTGGTGGGTGCGGTCGTCACGGCACTGATCCAGAGTTCCTCTGCGTCAATCGGCATCCTGCAGGCACTCAGCGCAACGGGCGCCATCACCTATTCCTCCGCCATCCCGATCCTGCTGGGCCAGAACATCGGCACCTGTATCACGCCGCTGCTCTCGAGCATCGGCGCCAATAAAAACGCCAAGCGCGCCGCCATGGTGCACCTGTATTTCAACATCATCGGCACCGCGGTGTTCCTCGGCGGCATTTATCTGATTCAGTACACCATCGGCTTCCCGTTCTGGGACGACGTGGTGGGCATGGGCGGCATCGCCAACTTCCACACGATTTTCAACGTAATCACCACCGTGCTGTTTATCCCATTTGTCGGGGCGCTGCAAAAGCTTGCGGAGCTCACCATTCGCAAACAAAAGGACGGGGAGGCCACACCCGAGGTTGCGGTGCTCGACGAGCGTTTTCTGGTTTCCCCGGCGCTCGCGCTGCAGCAGTGCCAGAGCACGGTTGAGGTCATGGCGCAATATGCGTTCCAGAACTTCCACGCGGCGCACAAGCTGTTTAAAAAATTCGACGCCAAAGCGGTGGTCCGCATACGAGAGCTGGAAAACTCGATCGACATGATGGAGGACAAGCTCAACAGCTACCTGCTGATGCTGGCCGACCGCGAACTGACCGAAGTGGAAAGCCACGGCGTGACCACCATGCTACACATCGTCAGCGAATTCGAGCGCATCGGCGACTACACCATCAACCTCGTGGAGGCTGCCGAATCCCTGCACGAAAAGCAGGTTTCGTTCTCCGACTCTGCAATTGGGGAGCTCAACGCGATTGCGGACGCGGTATATGAGATCATCGGCTATGCGCAGGAGTGCTTTAAGCAGCACGACATTGAAATCGCCTACAAGATCGAGCCGCTGGAGGAGACCGTGGACGACATGGAGGACTATCTCAAGCTCAAGCACATTGACCGCTTGAAGGACGGCAAATGCACGATCGACGCAGGCGTGATCTTCCTCGAGGTGCTCAACAACCTCGAGCGCATCTCGGACCACTGCTCCAACGTTGCGGTCTACATCATCGGCAACGACCGCGAGGACGGCCCGATGGAGCGCCACAACTACCTCAAGGAGATCCACGAGGGCCAGTACGGCGAGTACGCGCAGCTCTACGAAGCGTATAAGGCCAAGTATATGAGCCGCATCATATAACCATTTGTATAGCAAAGGGCCGTCCCTGCCGGGACGGCCCTTTTTGTTATGCGTTTTATCGTTTTAAGACGCCACTTTTTTGACATGGTCCTGCTTGATGAGCTTGTCCGCGATTTTTTGCAGATACTCGTCCCAGCCTTCCCAGGCCTCATTGTCCGCGGGCTGTAGACCTTTTTCCTCTGCATAGGCTTCGCGTATTGGTTCGGTATAGCGCGAGATGATCAGTTCTTTTTTAAACAGGCCGTGCTGTGCCTGCCAGTACGCCTCGTCGGTCAGTTCAGCTTCTTCCAAAAATGCCTGGAACTCATCATAATTTGTAGACATTTTTCCGGTTTCCAGTTCACTATCCACAATCTCCTGTGCTTCCTCGTCCGTCGCGGAATACCCCTGCCGGAGCGCCTCGTGATACAGCGCCTCGCGTTTGAGCAGATATTGGGCGGCGCGCTCCTCAGCGTCCTTGTAACCGGAGACGGCCCAGCGGCCTGCAATCAGGTCCACTTCGCTTTTATAGATCACAATGTTGTCTCCCCGCATATAGACATCGTTTCCGGAACGCAGGCTCTGTTGCTGCCTGAATTGCTTTTCAAGCTTTCCATTTTCACGAAGCTCCGCCTTAATTGCCTCCGGAGAACGCGGGACCGGATGGCCCTGTCCTTTGGAACATGGCGCGGACACGGTCAGCAGACAGGACATACAGACGAGTATGGCCACACACATAACCCCGCATCTTTCCACCATACGGTTCATCAACATCCCTTCCCACAAGCATGCAGAACAAACCATCTTCTTCCGCCTCTATCCTACCACAAATCGACAAACGATGCAATCCGTTCCGTAATATATGGTGAGGCTCGATGTATAAAACCGCAATGCGACCGCATTTTTGCGTAACATCACAAAACAACGCGGCAGCTTTATAGCTCCACCCTGCAAACCCCCGCGCGTCCCAGAATGTCCCGGTCTCTGTAATGAAACAGCACGCAGGTTTCGCACGGCGTCCCATAGTCTCCGGACAGGACGTCGAATGGGAATACCTCAATGTGCGCGAGCTTGCTCACGCGCTTGGGGTCCTCCGCTGCGTACGCCGGCAGATATTTCTCGATGTTGCCGGGTTTTTCATAAAAGGCAAAGATGCGCGCGCGGTTTTCGCGCGTGCGGTCGGCTGTCAGCCAGTCCGGCAGCTTTTTGGCGTTCTCGTGGTGGTAGAGGTCAAATTTGAGCAGCCAGGCCAGCGTGTCCGCCCGCGCGCCGTCCATCCTTTCGGCATAAAACCTCCAAAGAAACGTGTAGGCGTCGAGCTTGGCGTGCGGTGCTGCGTATAGCCCGCTTTCGCGGTACCAGCCGCCGAGCGCCTCGAAAAAGTCAAACGGCGTTGCAAACTGTCCCGCCAGCCACCGCACCGACCGGTCGAACCGCGCGCTGTTGTAATACTGCTCGACCATCTCCTCCACATCCTTGAGCCGGTCCAGCGCGTCATAGGGCAGCGCGTGGGTGCAAAGCACCTCATAGGGCGCTTTTTCGCGGTACCGAATGCCGTATTTCCCACTGTCCCGCCGCAGGCCGGAGCCTTTCAGCAGCTTTAAAAACCCGAGCTGCAATTGGTCCGGCGCAAGCGCATACACGTCGTTAAACGACTGCCGGAACGACGCATAATCCTCGCCGGGCAGCCCGGCGATCAAGTCCAGGTGCTGGTGGATGTTTCCGCCCTGTTGCAGCGCGCGGGAAACCTCCGCAATGCGGGAAAAGCGCATGCCGCGCCGGATGATCCCGGTTGTTTCGGGATTGGTGGTCTGCACGCCGATTTCAAACTGGAACTGTCCGGGGCGCACCTGCCGCAGAAAGTCCAGCGTTTCACCGTCGAGCAGGTCGGCCGAGATCTCGAAGTGAAAATTCGTCGCACCGTTGTCGTGCGCGTGCAGATAGCGCCAGATTTCGAGCGCAAACGCCTTGTTGCAGTTAAACGTGCGGTCCACAAATTTAACCTGCCGGACGCCTGCGTCCAAAAAGCGCTGCAGCTCCCGCTTCACGAGCGGCAGCGGTTTGAACCGCACGCCTTGCTCCACCGAGGACAGGCAATATTGGCACTGGTAGGGACAGCCGCGCGACGCCTCGTAATACAAAATCCGGTCGGCCAGCGCCGCAAAGTCCTCGTACACAAACGGAAGCGCCGCGAGGTCCAGCGGCGGCTGTGGCGGGTTTTCCACAATCCGGCCGTTTCTGCGCGCCGCTATTCCACAAACGCCGGTGTAATCGGTGGAATCCGCAAGCCTGCAAACCAGCTCTGCAAACGCGGCCTCCCCCTCGCCGCAAATCACACAATCCACCGCAGGGTTTTCCAGCAGCACCCACTCCGCATCATAGGACACCTCCGGCCCGCCCAATACAATTTTCATCTCCGGGCGCACCTGCTTCAAGTCGGCGAGCAGCCCTTTCACCAGCTCGATGTTCCAGATATAACAGGAAAACGCCAGCACGTCGGCTTGCAGCGCGCACAGCTCCCTGAACAAAAAGTCCGGCCGCTGGTTGATCGTGTACTCCGCGATGGAAAGCCGCACGGAAGCGGGAATTCTTCCCCGCGCATAGCCCGCCAAAGAGCGTACCGCCAAATTCACATGGATATACTTCGCATTTACGGCGCACAAGACAACCTTCATATTTATCAAATTCCCTTCCTGTGGTACAATATAGAGTACAGCTTACGATTCCGTCGCTCGAAACGACGGAACAAACTGGAGACGCGGTTCAAAACGCTCTATAAAAGCCGTTGCAACGCATCCATTATCCCGCACGGCCGGGGAAATGTCAATGACAGAGGAGGTGGCAAGGCATGCCCTATACAACCGTGAACCTGGAGGCGGGGCTTCCAACGGTGGACGCGGCAATGCGTCTGCTCCAACAGGCGGTCGTCACCTGCAAAAGCAGGCGTACCCGGGTGCTGAAAATCATACATGGCTACGGCTCGTCCGGCACGGGCGGCAGGATCAAAACCGCCGTAGCGCAAAACCTGCGTGCCAGACAGGCCAAAGGAGAGATCCGCGCCTTTGCGCGCGGCGAGGAGTTCGACCCGTTTTGCGACGCCGCCAGGCAGATCGTCAGCGCCTGTCCGGCGCTTGCGAAGGACCGGGATTATGGAAGGTGTAACCACGGCGTGACATTTGTGCTGCTGTTTTAGGCAGATTCCCAAAATTTCCGGTTGGGTTTGATAACGGCGCCGGGCTGGGGTATAATAGCATACGGGCACTACTCCTTTTGTTCTTCTCTTGATGCTGTCTGCGCATACATACTCTCCCTGCCGGTTCACTGCCGCCGGGAGCCCGGCGCAACCAAAAACGAACGGGGGTTATCAAGATGATTTTGGCAGTCGACATCGGCAATACCAATATTTCTGTAGGCGGATTTAAGGATGAGGGGCTAATCTTTGCCGCAAGGATCGCTACCGAGCTCTGCAAATCCGACCAACAGTATGCCTGCGAACTGGCGAACATCTTCGGCCTCAACCAAATCAGCCACGAACCCCGCGGAGGCGCTGCGATTTGTTCGGTCGTACCCTCTCTGACAGACGTGCTGGCAGACGCCGTGCAACTGCTCGGATACGGGCCGGTCGTCAAGGTGGGGCCCGGTGTGAAAACCGGCCTCAACATCAAGCGGGACAATCCCGCCAGCACCGGCTGCGATATGGTCTGCAGCGCCGTCGGTGCGCTCGCCGCGTATGCGCTGCCCTGCATCATCATCGACATGGGGACCGCAACCACCATCTCGGCGCTCGACCGCACCGGCACGCTTGCCGGCGCTTCGATCCTGCCGGGCGTGCGGATCTCCCTGGATGCACTGCGGGGCCACGCCGCCCTGCTGCCGGATGTGGAAATCGAGCCGCCGTCCCAGCTCATCGGCAAAAACACCGCCGATTCCATGAAATCGGGGATCGTTTACGGCGCCGCCAGCATGCTCGACGGCATGGTGGCCCGCTTTGAGCACGAGCTGGGCGGCCCCTGCACCGCCGTGGCGACGGGCGGCCTTGCGGGCCGGATCGTCCCCTACTGCAAGCGGGATATCCTGCTCGACGAAACCCTGACGCTGCAGGGGCTCCACCGCATCTTTTTAAAGAACAAAGGACATCGGGAATAGCGCCGCATAATACGCTGCATCCTGCCATACAGGAGCGGCAGTAGGAGGAATTCTCATGTCAAACGCATCTCAAAAGACCAGAAAGCTTGTCATTCTGGCGCTCTTCACAGCCATCATTGTGCTGTTCTCGTTCACCCCGCTGGGCTATATTCCGCTGGGGTTCATGCGCGCAACCACCATCCACATTCCGGTCATCATCGGCGCAATCCTGATGGGGCCTGCGGCGGGCGCGTTTCTGGGCGGTGTTTTCGGTCTGACCAGCTTCATCAACAACACCTTCAATCCGATCATCACCTCGTTTGTATTCACCCCGGTCTACAGCCTGGGCGATTACCAGGGCAATTTCTGGAGCCTCGTGATCTGCTTTGTGCCGCGCATTCTGGTCGGCCTGCTCGCGGGACTTGCGTTCCGCTGGTTTGAAAAGCACAGGGTTAATCGCACAGTCTCCTATACGATCTCCGGGCTGCTCGGCTCGTTTGTGAACACCTTCCTGGTCATGGGCGGCATCTATGTGTTCTTTGGGGATAGCTACGCCGCCGCGAAGGACGTCGCGTCCGACGCCATTTTCGGCGTGATCATGGGCGTTGTGGGCGTCAACGGCACAATTGAAGCCGTTATCGCCGCCGTGCTCACCACGGCGCTCTGCATCCCGCTCATGTCGGTTTCCAAGAAGCTCGGGTTTACCCCCACGCGCTGAGGGCAAGCCCTATAGATAACAAAAGGAGAATACCCGGACTGCTGCAGTGGTCCGGGTATTCTCCTTTTGTTAGCAATCTCGTGCCGCTCATCCAACCGTGAATTCCGCGGTCAGCGTCAGCGCCTCTCCCTTTTCGGGATACAGCGTCTTGACCGCGCGATATTTGCCGTTGGTAAGCTTGCCGTAATAATATGCAATGTTAAACACGTTTTCTCTTGTGTTGCCCGGATACAGCAGATAGCCGATATCCGTCCAGGCGGCATCGTCGAGCATCGGGACCGCGTACCAGGTCCCGTCCCGATACGTCTCCAGACCGGTCTGCTCTCCATAGGTATACTGTGTTTCGGATTGATTTTGCAAAACCAGCGTCGCGCAGGCCGCGCCCGCAGAAACGCTCTCCTCCGGGATTGAAAGCGCCACGCCGCCCTCCTGCGGCTGGGCGGAGGAAAGGCTGGACTTTTGCAGGCTGCTCGTGTCCGTGTCGCCCGCGGCGGCGCAACCGGTCATCGCGGCCGCCAGGCAGAGCAGAACGGCTGCAAGAAACCAATTTTTCATTCCAACATCCCCTTCCCCATTTGCTATCCACAGGGCCGCTCCTGCAAAGCCAGACAGTCCTGTACTGTTTGTAGTGTACCACAGGCGGTTGGATTATATGTCAAGATTCTCTGAACAATGAGGCCCTATTTTATGACGAGTACACGAAAAGCCGCATCATGTCCGGAATCTTCCGGCCATAATACGGCTTTCTGGTGCATCCATTGCACGTTAAAGGTTTTCTGCAAAAAATTTCTGCAACTCCTCGCAGGCCTTCTGCTCGGTATCGCCCTCGATCACAATGCGGACTTCCTCGCCCTGCTTCACACCAAGGCCCATGACGGCAAGCAGGCGTTTTGCATCGGCGCTTTTGTCGCCCTTCCAGATGGTGATTGAGTCGCCGTACGCTTTGGTCTGCTTGACCAATAGGCCCGCCGGCCTCGCATGCATGCCCTGGCTGTCCGTGATCGTATAGGTAAATTCTTTCATGTCCATTCTCCTTTTTGTTGGAATCCTGTCATCCGGAGGGGCGCGTTTTTACGCCTTCTGCCGGATCGGACGTTTTAAAATGGCGAGCAACGCCATGCCCACAACGGAACCGATGACCAGCGCCGCGAGATACAGCATGGGATGGCCGATGACCGGCGTGACGAAAATGCCGCCGTGCGGCGCGCGAAGCGTGCACCCAAAGAGCATCGACAGGCCGCCGGCCACCGCCGCGCCCGCGACGCTCGCCGGGATCACCCGCAGCGGGTCTGCGGCGGCAAACGGGATGGCGCCCTCTGTGATAAACGATAGTCCCATTATATAGTTGGTCAGACCGGATTGTCTTTCTTTTTTTGTGAACCGATTTTTAAAGAATGTCGTACAGAGTGCGATTGCAAGCGGCGGAACCATGCCGCCAATCATCACGGCGGCCATAATCTCAAACTGGCCGTTTGCAATCGCCGCCGTGCCAAATACATACGCCGCCTTGTTAAACGGCCCGCCCATATCAATCGCCATCATGCCGCCCAGCAGGACGCCCAGCAACACCCGGCTGCTCTCGCCCATGCTGCCAAGCGCCCGGCTCATCCAATCGTTGAGCGCGCTCACAGGCGGGTTGATGATAAACACGCAGAGCGCGCCGATGAGCAGGATGCCGATAACTGGATAGAGCAGCACCGGTTTGATGCCCTCCAGGCTGGCCGGCAGCTTGTCGAACAGCTTCCGCAGCCCGGCCACGAGATAGCCCGCCGCGAAGCCCGCGAGCAGCGCGCCCAGAAAGCCCGAGCCGCCGTTTGCGCACAGCATGCCGCCCACAAAGCCGACTGCAAGCGCCGGGCGGTCCCCAATGCTCATTGCGATAAACCCGGAGAGCACCGGCAGCATGAAACCGAAAGCCGTATCCCCCACCGTCTTGAGAAACGCCGCAAACGGCGTGTTCTTACCGAAGTTGGCGGGGTTGATTTCATAGTTGTCGAATAAAAACGCCAGCGCGATCAGGATGCCGCCGCCGATGACGAACGGCAGCATATGCGAAACGCCGTTCATGAGGTGCTTGTAAATCCGGCGGCCGGCGCTCTCGTGTTCACCGGTTCCGCTGTCCGCCGCGTCTCCGCGTGTCCGGCTGTGGTAGACCGGCACGCCGCCGCTGGCCGCCTCCTCGAGCAGCGCGCCGGCTTTGTTGATGCCGTTTGCGACCTTGGTAATCAGCACCGGTTTGCCGTCGAACCGCTCCATCTCAATGTTTTTGTCGGCTGCGACAATGATGCAGTCGCAGTCCGCAATCTCCTGTTTGGTCAGCACGTTTTTGGCGCCGCCCGAGCCGTCGGTTTCCACCTTGATCGAAATTCCCAGCTCCCTCGCTTTGCTTTCCAGGCTCTCGGCGGCCATATAGGTGTGCGCGATGCCGGTTGGGCAGGCCGTTACGGCGAGCAGGCGGTATCCGCCGTTTTGTTCCGGCTTCTTTTGCGCCGCCGTTCCCGTCTGCCCGGCGGGCGCCTCACCGAACTTTGCCTGCTCCGCCTCGTCCACCGCGCGCAGGAACGCACGCTTATCGGGCGCGGCAATCAGTTTGTTCCGGAAATCCTCGTCCATCAGCAGCACGCTCAGCCGGGCCAAAACGTCAAGGTGCACGTTTTCCTTTGTGTCCGGCGCGGCGATCAGAAAAATCAGATAGGCCGGTTCGCCGTCTAGACAGTCGTAGTCCACACCGTCTTTCACGACCATCGCGGCAAGCCCCGGCGCTTTGACCGCATCGGTCTTGGCGTGCGGAATCGCAACGCCCTCGCCGATGCCCGTCGAACCCTCCTCCTCGCGCGCGAGCACCGCCTGTTTATACCGCTCCACATCGCTCAGTTTACCGGTTGCGTCCATCAGCGCCACCATCCGGTCGATGGCCTCCCGTTTGTCCGCCGCCCGTCCGTTTAATGCAATACCGTTTTCCTGCAACAAATCGGTGATCCGCATCGTCATCCGTCTCCTCTCCTCATGCACCCAGTGTTTGCAGCAACTTCAAAACTTCCTCTTTGGTGGCCAATTGCTCGGAAAAGGCGCTCGCGCTTCCCGCCGCAAGCCCCATCCGGAATGCGTGCCGGTAGTCCTGCGTTTCCAAATAGCCCGCCAGGAATCCCGCGACCATCGAATCTCCCGCGCCGGTGGAATTGACCACCTTTCCGCGCGGCGGCAGGCTGTACAGGGTCTGCCCGTCCTCGGTCGCCAGCAGCGCGCCGTCTCCCGCCATCGAAACCAGCACGTTGCGCGCACCCTTCTCCTGCAGCCGCTTTGCGTGCGCGGCAATTTCCTCGGGCGTGCGCAGCGTCTTGTCAAACAGCTCTCCGAGCTCGTGGTGGTTTGGCTTGATTAAAAACGGGCGGTAGGCCAGCGATCCCAGCAGCAGTTCCCCCGTCGCGTCCACAACCGCATCGACCCCGCGCCCTGCCAGCCGTTTTTGCATGGTCTGGTAGAGATCCGGCGGCAGCGAGCCCGGAATGCTGCCCGCCAGCACGACGATGTCCCCGCCGGTCAGCCTGTCGAGCTTTTCAAACAGCGCCTGCAGCGCGTGCGCGGGAATCTCGGGACCCGCGCCGTTGATCTCGCTCTCCTGGTCGGATTTGAGCTTGACGTTGATGCGTGAGCATCCGGTTTCAAGGCGGATAAAGTCGGTTCTGCACCCATATGCCCGGACGCCCCGTTCGATCTCACTGCCCGTGAAGCCCGCGACAAATCCCAGCGCCACGCTTTCGACTCCCAGATTTTTGAGCACCCAGGAGACGTTGACGCCCTTTCCGCCATAGAGCACCTCCTCCGACCGCGTCCGGTTCACAGCGCCGGGAACAAAGTGCTCCACCCGGACAATATAATCCAGCGAAGGGTTGCATGTTACGGTGTATATCATGTGCGGTCAACCTCCCATACATTGGTATAGCCCTGTAGTTCCTGTTCCTCCAGCCTGGTGGTGATCACCGTTGCGTCCGCGAGCTGCCCGAACGTCACGGGGGCAATCCGGCCGAACTTGGCCGCGTCGGCCAGCACAAAGCACGCACGGCATTTGCGCATCGCCTCCTGCTTGACGAGGGCCTCGGGCACGTCGGGCGTGCTATAGCCCATCTCCAGGTGGACGCCGTTGGTTCCGAAAAAGCCCTTGGTGAAGTTGTATTTCCGCAGACTTTCCAGCGCTTCGGTCCCAACGACGGCTTCGGTCGCGAGCTTGATCTCGCCGCCGAGCACAAACGCGCGGCAGCCGTGCTGCACCAGCTTTTTGGCATGCACCGTCCCGTTTGTCACAAATACGGCGCGTTTTTCGGTGATAAACGCGAGCATCGCCTCGGTTGTGGTGCCCGCGTCGATGTACACAAAATCGTCCTTTTCGATCAGCGAAGCCGCAAACCGGCCGATGCGCTTTTTTTCGTCGGCGTGCAGCTCCTGCCGGGACGCGACGTCGTCGTCCTTTGCGGCATAGTCCGCGTCGATTGCCGTCGCGCCGCCATGCACTTTGTGGAGCTTGCCCATATTGTGCAGCGCCGCCAGGTCGCGCCGGATGGTGGACTCCGAAGTGTCCAGCAGCCCGGTCAGCTCGGCAACCGTGACGGCGGGTTTCTCCACCAGTATTTTTAGTATGGCCGCAAATCTTTCTTCCATCAGCATCCGGATCACCTCTCCTGTTCTATTTTGATGATACCACCACTTTCAGCTAAAATCAATCATATTCAATCAAAAACATTCACAAATAATCATCTGCATTTTTGGGCAAACGGAACACCCACCCGGCTTGCGGCTGGGCCGCTTTTGCATAATACGGAGACCGCACGCGGTTTCCACCACCGCTTGCACACAACCCCGCGCAAAACCAGTCAAACAGCCCCGCAAATTCCATCATCCCCACAGGTAAAGCCTGCACGGATTTGACCCAAACCATGCAAAGCAGCCGCCGACAATACGCAAAAAAGCCGCGAAATCCACCGGGCCGCACCCGGTTGACACGCGGCTTTTCGTCTTTTGATGGATGTGGGCCGGTCTATTCGCCCTTGCACCGGGCCTCCCACTCGTTTTGCTTGAACCCGACCAGCACGAAGTCCTCTCCCACTGCAAGCGGCCGTTTGACCAGCATGCCGTTCGAGGCCAGCAGCGCGAGTTGCTCATCCTCGCTCATTCCAGGCAACCTGTCCTTGAGTTCCAAGGCGCGGTAGACCTGCCCGCTCGTGTTGAAAAAGCGCTTGAGCGGCAGCCCGCTGCGCGCCTGCCAGTTGCGCAGTTCCTCGACGGTGGGCGGCTGCTCCACAATGTGCCGGCCGTCAAATGCAACGCCCTGCGCCTCCAGCCAGCCCTTTGCCTTGCGGCAAGTGCTGCATTTGGGGTATTCCACAAACAAAATCCTCATGACGGTTCCTCCTTTTCGTCCGGCAGAACGGCCTGCACCCGCCCCACCTGGTCCCCCTCGCACAGCATCACCTTAATGCCGTGCGGATGGGTGGCGCTGTTGGTCAAAATCCGTTTTACATGGCCGCGCGTGCGCTTGCCGCTGCGCTGGTCCGCTTTGAGAACGATGTCCACGCAGGCGCCGATCCGGATGTCGCTCCGATTTTTTCCGTCCAAGCCGTTACCTCCCGCTTTCATGCGCGCTAGGACCGCAGCCAAACACCTTTACCCGGTTCTGAATCGGCTCGAAGGACTTAGGACCCGGCGCGGCTTCCGGCGTGCCGAACGGCATTTGGGCAATCATCCGCCAGCTCTCGGGCAGCTCCCAGCGCGCACGCACCCGCTCGTCGATCAGCGGATTGTAGTGCTGCAAGGTGGCGCCCAGCCCCGCTAGTTCCAGCAGAGTCCAAACCGCAAACTGCAACATCCCGTTTGCCTGCTGGGCCCATACAGGGAAGTGATCGCTGTATTGGGCATACTGTGCCGCAAACGACCGCGTGACCGAATCGTCATCGAAAAACAGCACGGTGCCGTGCCCTGCCGCAAAGCCCGCGAGCTTTTGCGCCGTTTGGGCAAACTGCTCCGCGGGTACGACCTCGCGCAGGCAGTCCTCCGCAATTTTCCAAAGTGCATGGTGCTCGTCCCCCAGCAGCAGCACGGCCCGGCTGCTCTGCATGTGGAACGCCGAGGGCGTGTATTGCACCGCCTCCTGCACCAGCCTGCGCAGCGCCGCGTCGTCAACCGGGGAACCGCCGCCGATTGCATAGATGCTCCGGCGTGTTTTGATCGCGTTTAAAAAATTTTCCATAATTTTGCCTCCTCGCTATGCGCTTGCATCGCCGGCCGCTTTGACAGGCCGGGCAATGCACTGTATACTCTATCAGTATGCACGGACGGATGCTGCCCATGCACCTACCGCCGGTTTCATTTATACTACCACTGTCCACTTTCTGTGTCAATCGTGTGCGTATGCACGGCCTATCCACGCCGCAATACGCCGCAGGAAAAAATATTGATTTCCCTCTTGACTTTCCCCTTAGGGGAACGTGTATAGTGGATACATGGACAGGGGGCGCCCAACCTGCCCGCACACAAGCATGTTGTTCCTGCCATACCGCAGGAGAAATGGAGAATTGTATGTACAGTATCGGAATGTTTTCCCAGATCTGCCGCGTGACCACCAAGACGCTGCGCCACTACGATGAAATCGGTCTGCTGCGGCCCTGCCATACCGACGAGCAAACGGGCTATCGCTACTATACCAGCGCGCAGCTCGCGCCCATGCACCGCATCCTCTCGCTCAAGCAGATGGGTTTTTCGCTGCAGGAGATCCGGGCGATTTTAGAGGGCGGCCCCGCCGTGGAAGCCATGCTCGCCGCCAAACAGCGCGAGCTTTCCGCCCAGATCGACGACGCGCGCCACCGGCTGCTGCTGATCGAAAACTTTCTGAGCTGTGGGAAAGGAGCCGCTATGAACAACCGCTATACCGCAACCATCAAACAGCTTCCCGAAGTCACCGTTGCCTCGATCCGCCGCATCCTGCCGGACTACAGCGCCTTAAACGACGTGTATCCAAACGTGCTGGGCCCTGAAATGGAGCGCCTCGGCTGCCGCTGCGCGCAGCCCGACTACTGCTTCAACCTCTATCACGACGGCGAGTATAAAGACCACGACATCGACGTGGAAATCTGCCAGGCCGTCACCGAGAAGAAGGCGGACAGCGAACTTCTAAAGTTTAAAACCCTCGCCCCCGTCACGGCTGTTTGCGTGCTGCACAAGGGACCCTATGCCCTGCTTGGCGACGCCTACGCCTTTGCGCTCGACTGGGTCCGCCAGAACGGCTACCGCGTGTGCGGCATCCCGCGCGAGAGCTATATCGACGGCATCTGGAACAAGGAGTCGGAAAACGACTATCTGACCGAACTACAGTTCCCGGTTGAGACCGCCTGACCGCCGGAAACAACCTCCTGAAAAACAGCCCAAACGCATGACAGCGTTTGGGCTGTTTTTCTGTGCCGGCTTTTTTAAAATACGGCGGGCAGCTTGACGCCGCGCGCCGCAAGCGCCGCCTCGAGCTTGCCCAGGTCGCCGTCAAACACATGCCCCTCCATGCCGCAGGCGCGCGCGCCTTCCACATTGGCGGGCAGATCGTCGATAAAAAAGCAGGTGGAGGGCGACAGACCAAATTTCGCGAAAAGCCGCCGGTAGATCGCCGGATCCGGCTTCACGCATTTCTCAAACGCTGAAACAAGCAGCCCGTCGAACCGGCCGAACACCGGAATCCGGTGCTGATAGGCAGTAAACCGGACACCCGCGTTGGAGCACAGCCACAGCTTGTAGCCGCTGTCTGCAAGCCGCGCCGCAAACGCGCACATCTCGGGTTTGACCGGCATGAAGTCCGGCCAGCGGTCAAATACTGTCCGGCAGCTTTCGCGCAGCCGCTCCGGCAGACGGGCACAGGCCACGCGCAGGATCTCCTCCTCCGAAATCGCGCCCGCGTCGAGCAGGGCCCACTCCTCCGACCGGAACAGTTCGGTGTAAATGCGCTGCGCGTCCTCCTCGTTTTGGGCATAGGCTCTGCAGGCTTCGAGCGGCTGATAGTCCACCAGCACGCCGCCCATGTCAAACACAATATTGCAAATCATAGGGCCCCTCCTTGTCCTCTTTTCGCTTGCCCCTACAGCAAGCGTTCGTCATAGTGCGCCCGCGCGCCTCCCACAAATTTGAGCCGCGTGCGCGCGCAGACCACCGGGGCCTCCCCGATTCTGTCGGCGGCGATCCGCACCGGGACCGCCACCCGCCGCAGATGCATGCCGATCAGCGTGCTGCCGATGTCCATTCCCGCATGGGCGGCAACCTGTTCGACCGCGACGGGATGCGCAAACGCCGCATAGGCAGCCGTGGCAAACGACCCGCCCGCCTTGGGCTGCGGCACCACGTTCACGCACTCCAGCCCATACCGCTGGGCGGCCTCCCGCTCGAGAATCAGCGCGCGGTTGAGATGCTCGCAGCACTGCGCAGCCAGGTAGATCCCCCGTTCCTTCAGCAGCGGATAGATGCCCGCAAACACCGCCTCGGCCACCTCGCTGCTCGAGAAGGTGCCGATTTTGCGACCTGCAACCTCGCTGCTCGAACAGCCCACCACAAACATGTCCCCGGCGGAAAGACCCGCCGCCGCAAGCAGCTCGCGCGTCGCGTCCGCCGCCTGTCCTGTAATTTCCGTCAGCATCAAAATGACCTCCTTTTATCGTTCATAGGGCGTGACGGCCCATTTGATGCAGCCGTCCAGCCTGTTTGCAAATGTGTGATAGCCCTCCAGAATCCGGTTGAGCGGTGCGGTGTGCGTGAGCATCCAGCGGGTATCCAGCCGTCCCTGGGCGATCCATTCCACAAGCGCCGCACAGTGCACCGCGTCCACACCGCCGGTCCGGAAGGTCAGATTTTTGCCGTACATCCGCTCCAGCGGCAAGGTTTGCGCCTTTTCATACATTGCAACAATCCCCACCGAGGCGTTTGGCCGCGCGAGCTGCCAGGCCAGCGAAAAGGTGCCCTCTCCGCCGGCGGCCTCGACGACGCCGTCCGCGCCGCGCCCGCCGGTCCATGCGCGCACGGCGCGCACCGCGTCCTCCTCCCGGGGATTCACGGCGAGGTCGCAGGCGGCATGCGCCCTGGCAAACGCCAGCCTGTCCGGGTCTATGTCGAGCAGCGCGACGCCCGACGCCCCAAGCAGTCGCGCGCACTGCGCCGTGCAAAGCCCCACCGGTCCCGCCCCAATCACCGCCACTCGGTCGCCGGGGCGCACCTCCGCGAGCTGCGCGCCAAAATACCCGCTGGAGAGCACGTCCCCCACCAGCAGCGCCGCCTCGTCCGATACGCCGCCGGGCAGTTTGGTCAAGCCGGCGTCGGCAAACGGCACCCGTACATACTCGGCCTGACAGCCGTCGATCCGGCAGCCCAGCTCCCAGCCGCCGCGCGCACAGTTGTTGATATAGCCGCGGCGGCAAAACCAGCAGTCCCCGCAAAAGGTGATACAGTTTGCGCAAACCCGGTCGCCGGGCCGCAGGGAGCGCACGGCGTCCCCCACCTGCACCACCTCGCCCACAAACTCGTGCCCCAACACCACGCTGGGAACGGCGCGCGGCACCGCCCCCTTCCGGATGTGCAGGTCGCTCGTGCAGATCGTGGAGAGCGTCACGCGCACCAGCGCGTCGCGCGCATCCCGCAGCAGGGGTACCGGCCTTTCCTCCAGCGCAAGCGCGCCGCCCTCCTTGCAAACCAGCGCCATCATGGTTTCCCGCATTTCGCCTTCCTCCTTTTTCCGTTCTTCCCGCTCATTTGCAGGCTCAGGAAACGCTTGCGCCAAACGGCATCAGCGCCAGCTTTGCCAGCTTGAAGCACTGCAGCCCAAACGGGATGCCCACCACCGTGATGCAGAACACGCAGCCGATCAGCGCAGCTTCTATCGCCAGCGGAATTCCACTGAGCAAAATCCAGAGGATATTCAGCAACAGCGAACCCACGCCGCCGCCATAACGAACCTCCTTCCCAAACGGGAAAAACGCAAGCGACGCAAACTTAAAGCACTGCAGCCCAATGGGGATACCCACAATCGTGATACACCAGAGCACGCCCGCAAGCACCCAGCCAAGCCCCAGCAGCAGACCTCCGAAAATAAACCAAAGCGCATTGCCCAAACAACCCATTCTCCTACCCCTTCCTGTACAGGCCGCAAACGGCCTTCTGTTTCTATTATAGCACGATCCACCGGCCCGCGACACCCGGGACACCACCGGTTTTGCCCCTGAATATACTGTTCTGTAGCCGCCATCACCGCATCCGGCCGCGCACCTGCGCGCCGGGCCGTGTGCGGCGGCTTATTGTTCTTATCCGCGCCGAAATTTTCGATTCGCATGCGCCATGGGCGCAAACCCGCGCGTTTTTGCGCGGTCCGGCGCACACCCTCCGGCTTTTACCGCCGGATCACTCCGCAAGAAAGGCGGTCTTATTATGGTACCAATTTATAAACCCATTGGGGAAGAGCAGAAATGCCGCATGGTTCCGATTTCATTTCCCGCACAGCACCAGGATTGCCAGCCGGGTCTGGAATACCGCATGCAGCCCCAGCCCCTCTCCGAAAACCCCGCGGCAAAGGGCAGCGGGAAGCTCTGCGGCAAAGTCGCTGTGATCACCGGCGGCGACAGCGGCATCGGCCGCGCCGTCGCCTACGCGTTTGCCAGGGAGGGGGCCGACCTCGTGCTCTCCTATCTCTGCGAACACGAGGACGCCCGGAAAACCAAGCGCCATGTGGAAAGCCTGGGACGGCGCTGCGTGCTGGTCCCGGGCGACCTGAAACAGGCGTCCATGGCAAAGCAGGTAATCGCGAGAACCATCGACGTCTTTGGCAAACTCGACGTCCTCATCAACAACCTCGGCGTCCAATTTGTTCAAAACGATATCCGGGACATTACCGAGGAACAGCTCGACCTCACCTTCCGCACCAACCTCTATTCGTTCTTCTTCATGATTCAGGCGGCGCTGCCCTATCTGAAGCCCGGCAGCAGCATCATCAACACCACCAGCATCACCGCTTACCGCGGCGAACCCGAGCTGATGGACTACAGCGCAACCAAAGGCGGAATCATGGCGCTGACGCGCTCCCTCTCCCTTTCGCTTAAAAACAAGGGCATCCGCGTCAACGGAGTTGCGCCCGGCCCAACCTGGACGCCGCTGATCCCCGCTTCCTACAGCGCCGAACAGGTGCGCACCTTTGGAAGCGACACCTCCCGCGTGCCGATGAACCGCGCCGGACAGCCGTTCGAGATCGCGTCCAGCTATGTTTTTCTGGCGTCGGACGACGCCAGCTACATGTCAGGGCAGGTGCTGCATCCAAACGGCGGGGAGATCGTCGGCTCCTGACTGCCGGTTTTCCCGGGAAAACAAAGGCGGGGGACATCGTTCCCCCGCCTTTGCCGTTATCCCTTATAGGTGAGCAGCGGCCGCAGCGTTGCAATCACACGGGCCAGGCCGTGCTCCTCCAGCGCCCGGATCACCGGCGCAATGTTTTTATAGGCGTCGGGCGCCTCCTCATAGAGCAGCGGCTGTTCCTGACAGACCACTCGGCTGCCAAGCGCCGTGCGGTACAGCTCCTCCCGGCTGTACCGCTCCCGCAGGCGGCCCCGGCAGGAGGCGCGCGGCCATTTGCGCCCTGCGCCGTGGGAAAGCGACCAACAGGACGCCTGGGTTTCCCGTGCGGGCTGCACAAGATAGGCCAGGCTGCCGCGCGAGCCCGGTATCACCACCGGGCCCCGGCGGGCGCTGACCGCCCCTTTGCGGTGCAGAAAAAAGCCGTCCGGCAGCGCTTCTACAAAGTTGTGGCAACTGTCCAGCACGGCGCGCGGCGGCCCGGCAAACCCAAGTGCTGCAAGCAGCTTATCCGCAACCGCCAACCGGTTTTTCTCCGCCCAGGATACCGCTTGGTTGTGCACCCGCAGATATGTCTCGATCTGCGCGGGACCACATAGCCCCTCCGCGCCGGGATACTCCCGCGCAATCCGCTGGCCAAAGTCCCGCGAGCCGCTGTGCATCAGCAGATAAACTTGGTCCCCCTCCAGGCCCATCTGCCGCACGGCCTGCCCGTCGAGCACCTGGTCGAGCTGCTGGAACTCCGCGAAGTGGTTGCCGCCGCCCAGCGTGCCAAACGCTGCGAGCGGACATTCGCCGCCGGGGGACTCCGCCGCGAGCGGGCCCAGCCGCTCGAGCTTCGCGGCCCACCGGTCCTGCTTGCAGCGGCGGCGTCCAACACCGGTGGCAAACAGCGTCATGCCGCAGCCGGTATCCCCGCCGGTCAGGTGGGGGTAGAGCACGCCCCGCGTCATCAGCGCCATGCCAACAGGCGTCTTGCCCGCGTGCAGGTCGGGCAGCCCCACGGTGCGCACCGCACCCGGCAGCGCCGCCGCCTGCGCGAGCTGCTCCACGGCGTCCGAAGACATCCAGTTCTTTTCTGTGGTAATCAGTGTATACTCTGTATGCAAAATACGCTCCTTTGTTGGTTGGAAAGCCCTCTGCGCGGGCAGCAGCCCGGGAAATTCGGCGCAGAAAAGCCGCGGCTCGAAAAAACCGCGGCTTTTGGTGGTCCTATCTGCATGCAGCAGCGAGGCGGTGCGGCGGCGCAAAGCGCCAGGCACGGCCTGTATCCACCGGGCTTCGGTTGTCCGGTCCGATCTATAAAATTGTCTTGCCTCTTCTCGTTTCTGTCAACATACCGGACACTCCTTTCCATTGATGGGCTGCTTTTTTCAGTATACCGGCCGCGCCGGCTGCTGTCAAGCCGGTTTGCCTTGCACCGGGGCGCGCCGAGCGCTATAATAGAACTCCAGACCGGCATGCAGGCGGCTCCCCGCCCCTGCCGGGGAGCCGCCTGCCGCAGCCGGTCCGCCGCGCTGCAACGCGCGGCAACCCGCAAACCAGCAGAGATCAAAACACGGCCCGGTTGGTAGTCCGGGCGCGGAGACGCCTCCGTCAGTAACCTGCCTCCTAAGGTTGTCCGTTCTCTGCCACAAACCCATTTTTAGGAGGATTTTCTATGGACGTGCAGGCAGAAATCACCGTGTTTTTCGAGGACCCGTTTTGGGTGGCCGTTTTCAAACGGCACGAAGAGGGAAGGCTTTGCGCCGCAAAGGTCACGTTTGGGCCGGAACCCACCGAGGCCATGCTTTACCCCTTTTTTCTGGAACATTTTAAGGAGCTGCGGTTTGGTCCCGCCGCAGACGGAGAGCGCCAGGCTTGCTGCCGCAATCCCAAGCGGCTGCAGCGGCAGATTCGGCGGCAGCTCGGTGGGAGCGGCGCGGGCACCAAGGCCCAGCAGGCCATCCAGGCGCAGCAGCAGCTTGCAGCGGCGCAGCGCAAGACCGAACGGCGCGAACGCACCCAAAGCGAAAAGCAGCAGGCTTTCGAGCGGCGCCGTCAAAAACGCAAGGAAAAACACAAAGGGCACTAGCCACGCCCTGCATACCGTCCCGAACGCAGGGGAAGCGGGCGGTATGCAAGATGTCCGCAGCCTTATCTCCGCGGGCATCCCGCAATATTGGTTTTTATAGCAGCACAGGCCGCGTTTTCTAGAAAACGCGGCCTGTGTCTTTTATTATCCCTCATCGCGGGACTGCAAAACACGCTGAAAATTCACCGTCTCCACACCATCCGCCATTCCGGCTCTCCTGTATGCTCGTCTATCTGCCGGGATTCGGCTGCAAACTGCTCCCGTCTGTAAAACCGCACGGCGCGCTCGTTCTTTTGGTACACCCGCAGCGTCAGGGTCTCGTGCGTCTGCTTGACAAAATCCAGCAGCCGTCTTCCGATACCTTGAGACTGCGCGCCAACGGCAACGAAAAGGCCCGCAATATAGGAATCCTCCAGCCCGATGAACCCCAGTATGCCCCGTTCGTCCTCGTATACATAAAGGGCCGACTGCGGCAGCAGTTTCCGCACGGCGGCGATATTCCCTTTCCAGTAGCTTTCCGGAATAAACCCGTGCGCGCTGCGGTTGGCAGCCAACCAGATCTCCATGACCCGGTCTGTGTCCTCCTGCGCAAACGCCCGTATCATAGCCGTTCGCCGCCCCACAGGCGCGAGAGAATCCACTTGTCGATTCTCTCCGCGGCTTGGTCCGGCGCCAAAGCAGAGGTATCCAGCAATTTGATGGACGGGGTGGTGCCAGCGGCGTTTTCCACCAGCCAACGGTTAAAATCCAGGGACGACTGCACCCAGGTTTCATCTGTTACGCCTCTGCCGGCCGTCATCCTCTGCCGCAGCGCCTGGTCGCTGCAAACAACGGCGAGATAGTGGATATCCGTAAACAGCGAACGTTCCGGCAGCGGCTCGAGCTGTTCGGGCGTGTTGCAGCCGCACAGGACAACGGGTTTTCCAATTTGCGAGATATTCGCGCACACCGTCATCCACAGTTTGCGATAGGCTTTGTAGTGGTCCTCGGGCGTGTTGTAAATATCATTCCATAGCAAATCGCTTTCCATTACAATATAGTCTTTCTCATTGGCAAAGAGCGCCGCGCATATGGTCGACTTCCCCGCACAGGAAGCGCCCGTGATGATAAAAAGAGGTTGTTTATTGGTTGGCTGCATAGGGTTCTCCTCCACAGGGGCGCTCCTCTGGCTTTCCAAGGCCCGGCAGTGCGGCCCCCGCTTTCTCTATGTATTTTCTTGCGCGTATAAATTGATCAGTGCCAGCTTCTGTATGCGGCTCATCCGCTTGATTTCGCATTCGCGGCGCAGCGCCTGCGATTTATCCGCCAGTTTTTCGCAATAGACAAGCCGCACCGGCAGCCTCGACCTTGTGTATTTCGCCCCGCGGCCGCAACTGTGCACCCGCAGGCGCGCCGCAATATCATAGGTCCAGCCCGTATAGAGCGTGCCGTCCGCGCAGTGCAGCATGTATACAAACGCGCAGGGCGGCGCGCCGTCCTCTAGTCCCATTCCTTCCAGACCTCCGGACGGTACCCAACCGTTGCCTGCCTGCCGTTTCGGACCACCGGCGTTTTCAGAAGCACCGGTTGTTCCAGCAGTTTTTCGCACCGGTCGTCCTCGTGGGCGAGGTACCGCACAAGCGCTGCGTCGGGGTGCTTTTCATCAAGCAGCGCATCCAGGCCGCCGCATGCTGCCGCAACCGACCGCAGTTCGCCGCGGCTCAACCCCTTTTTCGCAAGGTCCACTTTTTGAAATTTGACCCCGCGCTCCTTAAAATAGCGTTCGGCCTTTTTGGTGTCAAAGCATTTGGCCTTTCCAAATATCTGAATGTTCATGCCTGTTCCTCCAGCAGTGTGTGATAGAGCGGGGTATAGGTCAGCTTTCCCTGGAGCCTTTCGGACTTCATCAGGGTGATCCGCTCCACCCGCATTTCCATCGGCGGGACCCGCTTTGCAAGCGCATTTTCATCGGGCGGGTCGGACAGGCGCACCTCGCGCGCAAGTGTCAAATGCGGCTTAAAGGGCTTATCGTCCAGCGAAAAGCCCTGCTTGCGCAGCGCGTCTGCAACCTGCGCCTGCAAACCGGCAAGCGGCGCGCTCAGTTCAGCGCCCGCCCAGTAGAGGTCGCCGCCGCGCCGTGCAAACCGTCCCATACCGCCGATTGTCAACGAAAACGGCGCGGCCCGCACCGACGCCATGGCGCGCTTTGCGTCGGCCAGCCGCGCGGTCTCTCCAATAAACGCGAGGGTGAGATGCAGGTTATTCCGATGGGTAAACCTGCCGAACTGCGCCTGCTCCCGCAGCGCGCCGGACGCGCGGCAGAGCGCGTCCCGTATGGCGTCTTCGAGGCAGATAGCCACAAACAAACGCATACCAAGTCACTTCCTTTCCTCTATCTCGCCGCCAAACAGCCAGGTCAGCGCAAGGCGGTAGCGTTCGGGAATCTCATAAAAATGGTCGCCGGGCACGCGCCGCAAAACCGTCTGCGCGGTGCTTTTCAGCTCCCGCCGCAGCGAGGCGAACACCTGCTCCGCCGCCTGCTCGACGCACTTCATGCGCGGCGTGGCGCGCCGGCTCTCGGCCTTGCCCAGGGAGAGGTAGACCCGCGCCGCCGCCGACGCGGGCGCATGCTCCAGCGCATATGCCGCAAACCCATCGTACCACAGCGAACCCGATATCCCTGCAAACAGGCCGAAAACCCCGGTCCGGTAGACCGCATACACCGCAAACAGCCCGCCCAGGGAGTAACCGGCCAGCGCTGTGTCCGCAGGACCGGACAGCGTTCGGTACGCCCGGTCCACGGCGGGCTTGATCAGTTCAGTCAGCCGCGCAAGGCAGGCGTCGGCCCGGCCGCCAAACGGCCGCCCGTTTTTGGAAAGCGGCGGGGCCGGCCAGGGGGTATAGTCGTCGTCGCGCCGCTCATCCAGCGGTGAAACCAAAATAAACGGGCGGCAGCTCCCCGCAGCAAAGCCGGGCTCCAGCAGCTCGATGATCTCCGCAAGCCCCGTTTCGAGCATCCGCCCGTCGGCTGCATACACCACCGGATAGCGCTCCTGCCCGCTTGCATACTGCGGCGGCAGATACACCAGGCAGGGCACGCCGCCCAGCTCCGCACGCAATACGTTCCCCTGCATCCGTGCACCTCCTCCCTGTTGGCTGCGGCTAGTCCGCCTGATCGAGCAGCGCTCCATAGCCAAGCGCCTCCATCTGTGATTTGGGAACAAACCGCAGCGCGGCGCTGTTGATGCAATAGCGAAGTCCGCCCCGGTCCGTGGGGCCGTCGTCAAACACATGTCCAAGGTGCGCGTCCCCCACGCGGCTGCGCACTTCCGTGCGCAGAATGCCGTACGACCGGTCCTCCGATTCCCGTGCAACCAGCGGGTCAACCGGCTTTGCAAAGCTCGGCCAGCCGCAGCCCGCGTCAAACTTGTCCCGGGAGGAAAACAGAGGCTCGCCCGTCGTGACGTCCACATAGATTCCGGGCTCGTAGTGGTCCCAGTATTCCCCCGTAAACGCCGGTTCGGTCGCGCCCTGCCTGGCCACGGCATACTGGCGTTCCGTAAGCGCTTCCCGCAATTTGCCGTCGCTCTGCCGCTGATAGCGGGTGGGGTCCACAACGGCCCGCGCGGCCCGCCTGACCAGCGCCGGTCCTATGTGGCAATAACCGCCCGGATTTTTCTCGAGATACTTTTGATGTTCGTCCTCCGCCGGGGCATAGTTGAGAAGCGGCGCCTGCTCGATGGCCAGCGGCTTCGCATACCGCTTTTGCAGCGCGCGCAGCGACGCCGCAATCACCGGCGCGTCGGCTTCGGCCGTGTAGTAAATGCCCGTGCGATACTGCGTCCCGCGGTCGTTTCCCTGCCGGTTGACCGAAACCGGGTCAATCGCCTCATAAAACAGTTCCAGCAGGAACGGCAGCGGCAGCCGTTCGGGGTCGTATTCGACCCGCACCGCCTCCGCATGTCCCGTATCCTCATAGCACACCTGCTCATAGGTGGGATTTTCCGTACGCCCGTTGGCATAGCCCACCTCGGTGCGCACAACGCCGCGTATTTTCGATACATAGTTCTCCAATCCCCAAAAGCAACCGCCGGCCAGATAGATTTCTTTGTTTTGCTGCAATCCAATTGCCTCCTTTTGCAAATACTCTTTCTAGCATACCCGGAAAAGGCGTTTCTATAGAGCCCGGCATGGACAGTTGGGCGGGCAGCGGGTTGATTTTAGGAACGTTGCCGCAAGCCAGGCTGGAGCGGGCACTTTGTATACCCGATTTTTCCCCCGCGACTCTGCATGGAGCGCACCATACCAAATGCTATTCGTATTATAATGCATGCCGTCCGTTTTCTCAACAGAAAGCGCATAGCCCCTTTTTTCTGCTTGCCGCCCGACCAAACAGCTTATACAAATATGCAATGCATATTTATCTAGATCTATAAAATTATATCATAAATAGAAATATAAGGTTGACTTTTGTATGGGCTTGGACTATATTGAAATCAGAAAAAAGGGATTCCCTTCATTTTGGAAAACAACAGGACAAAAAACAGAGGAGGTTTTGACTTATGCATCATCATCAGCTTCGCAGAACTCTCAAGAAAGCCGCCGCCATTCTGTGCGTCGCAGCTCTAGCGGTCACAGCGGTCCCGGCAGGCGCCGTATCCGCCGCTTCGGCTTCCGCAGCCCAGGCTGCTTCCGACATTTCGGATTACCAGATGTATCTGGAGAGAAACGTCGGCGTGGACGGCGACAGCGTGCGTCCAATCGCGCTCGGCCAGAATACAACGGGATACATCAACCACGCCTCCGGCAACATGGCGCTCAAAATCGACATCCTCGACGGCCTTTCCCTGGTCTACAACTCCCAGACCGACGCGGATAACCGTATGGGGCTTGGTGTCACCTGCAACTACCTGCAAACGGTCGAACGGGTGGACCGCGATACCTTTGTGCAGACCGAATGGGACGGCAGCCGCCACTATTTCAAACGGCTGCGCGGCGAAATGTTCCGCGACGACCGCAATTATATGATGACAAACTCTTTTGACAGCTCCAACTCCACGCTCGGCTGCATCATCAGCCGCGAAACCGACCAGGGCTCGCGCAATCTGTTCTTCGACCGCAACGGCTATCTGATCCAGGAGGAGCTCGGTGAAAACATAACCAACATCACCTACGACTATTCCTACGAAAACGAATACCATGTGATTGATACAATTGAGAGCAGCAAATTCGGCAAAGTGAAGTTTGGATATGCGCGCCCCATACGCGGACAGTTGCGTCTGGCTGGTATCGAATTGGTTCAGGAAGACGGCACAAGCCAGCCAATCTGCGCTATCAACATTACGGATACAAGCTTGTTTACCAGCGGAACCCTGAATTCAGTAAAATTCGCAGACGGCAACGAAGTTTCGTTGCAATACGATTACAACACCCATCTGCTGTCCAGCGTGCGGGACCCGAGCTATCCGTCCAGCAGCCTCTTCTTCTATGGCGAGACCGGTGGGCTGACGCGTATCGGTTCTTTCCAATGCAAGGATACGAGCTATCCTAACAGGCCTCCGTACGACGGTGCGACTTTCTATTATGAATCCAATTCCACCGTTGTCTATAATGCGGATGGTTCCAGCTATACGGTCGACGTTTGGTCCGGCCAGTAAAGCCTTCTACATGAATCCTTCTTAATAATCCCTTCTTATCGTTCTTCCCATCTTTCAACCGGAGAGGCGGCTGCGGAGATTTTCGCAGCCGCCTTTCCGGTTTTATATACAAACGCAATGAGATCGCAAGCGCATATGTCCATTGTTTTTAAACCGCCAAGGCCGGGTCAGCTTAGACCAATATGCATGAGCATATTTGTCTAGATATATAAAATATTCTCATATATTCTAAATACAGGTTGACTTTCCAATGCGTCGGTACTATAGTCAAGGTGATGAAAGAAGCTCTCTTTCATATGGAAAACAACAGGACAAAAAAGAGGAGGTTTTTACTTATGCAAAACAGTCAACTCCGCAAATGTCTCAAAAAAGCGGCGGCCATTGTGTGTGTTGCGGCTCTCGCCGTCACAGCCGTCCCGGCAGGCGCCGTACCCATCGCGTCGGCTTCCGCGGCGCAGGCCGCTTCGGCTGTCTCCGATTATCAGATGTATCTGGAGAGCAACGTGGGCGTAACCGGTGATGGCGCGCGCGATTTCAATATCGGCCGGAACACAATGGGATACATCAACCACGTCACCGGCAACATGGCACTTAAAATCGACGTAGCCGACGGCCTTTCCCTGGTCTACAACTCCCAGACCGGTACGGATCTCCGCATGGGGCTCGGCGTAACCTGCAACTACTCCCAGACCGTAGAGCAAGTGGACGAAGATACCTATGTGCAGACCGATTGGGACGGCAGCCGCCACTA
>CATNEU010000002.1 GCA_950097605.1 uncultured Oscillospiraceae bacterium
CATGGTCTTGATACCGCCGAGGAACTTTTCAAGTTTTTCAATTTCAAGGCCCAGTTTAATGACTTCTTTTTTCGGAAGCAGATCGAACGTGCCGTCCTCTTCCATCTTGCGGAGCTGCTCCAGCCTTGCAATTCTTCTTTTAATGGTGGAGAAGTTGGTCAGCATGCCGCCGAGCCAGCGCGCGTTGACATAATGCACGCCCGCTCTCTCCGCCTCTTCGCGGATCGAATCCTGCGCCTGCTTTTTGGTGCCGACAAACAGAACGGTCTCGCCCGCCGCCGCGGTGTCGCGGACAAACATGTAGGCCTGTTCGAGTTTTTTAACGGTCTTCTGCAGGTCGATGATATAGATGCCGTTTCTCTGGGTGAAGATGTACTGGCTCATTTTAGGGTTCCATCTTCTGGTTTGATGTCCAAAGTGGACACCTGCTTCAAGAAGCTGTTTCATGGATGCGATGCTCATAAATAAATCCTCCTGTTGGTTAATCCTCCGCCTTTTTTAGGACGAAAAGCGACCCTGGTTTCCGCAAGCGGAACGCAAAGCACCGGCTTTTCATAAACCAAAAGGCGTGCGTTTTCCAAAGAAGTATACCATAATTCTCTTTTCTTTACAAGTCCCTTTTACACAAATTTTGCTGCTGCGATGCCCAAACGATCCCATCCGAACAAATTGTTCATATTATTAGGCAATTCTTTCGCTTGTTTTGCACCAAATATAGACGATCTATCTATATATATAAGAAAAATAATATTAAATACTATTCATAAGCACGAAAAATTAAGATATCTTATTTTAAAATCGTAAATTTATTGATTCTCAAATGAATGTATGGTATCATATTTTTATGAAGGATTTTACAGATGGCTCTTTCTGCCGCTGTAAATCAATCAAGCAGCGCCGTATCATCAAAAGGAAAGGCGGATTGTTCCCGATTGAAAAAGCGAACAAAAGTTTGGCTCTCTCTCGGCTGCGTGCTGGGAATCCTGGGAGTCCTAACTCTACTGCAATTATTTGATTATGGTCTTTTACATATAGCCGCACCGGCCACAACGCATACCCAGCGCGCCGATTACCCCAATAATCCCTCCCATATGTCCCAAATCGGATCGGAGCTTTACTTTTCCGTCTACTCGCGGGAGAAAAGCGGGATCTTCAAAACCGGCGCCTCGGCCGGCCGCCCCGGCCGCATCTCCACGGTGGAAACCGGGCGGCTGGATACCTGCGGGGACAGCGTGTACTATCTCGCGGATTACTCGCCCGTGACCTCAACGAATACCCGGCTCTACCGCAAAAGGAACAACGGGTTTATGCGGCAAAAGCTCTTGGACGCCAGGGTGAGCTTTTTCTCCATTCACGAAAACGCGCTCTATTTCCTCTCGCCCGACGCTGCCTATCAAGGCGGGATCCACTGCATGGAGCTTGACGGCGGCAGTATCCGCCGGGTGGCCGAGGCCGCCGCCTCCTCGTTTAAAATTGTGGACGGCACGCTGTATTTCCTGGAGAGTGGGTATGATGAAAATGCCCAGCCGCAGGACGTTTTATATACTTGTCCGCTCGCGGGCGGGGAAAAAACCGTTCGCTGCGCGCTTCCGAAAATCGTGGATTTCAAGTGGGAGGACGGCGTTTTGTATTTGAATACCGGAAACGCCATCCTGCGGGCGGGCGCCACCGCGGCGGACCCGCCTGTGCAACTGGTGCGCACTGGGAAAATCGTCTCCTGGAATCTGGCCGGCGGCAGCGTGTATTTTATGATCGACGATTCGAGCGGCCGCAGCGCCGCGTCCTATATCCTCTATGAAATGCGCGCAGACGGCAGCGGCCTACGCCGCTTGTCGGGCTTCGACAGCTACTGCGAGCTCTACTATTTTGGCGGGAGCGAGGTATTTTTATACTTCGGCAGCGGCATCACCGACACGAGCGTCCAGGCGCTCGACCGGGAGAGCAGATCCTATCGGGAAGTCTATCCCTAACCGGAAGACAGGTCGGTTGGCCCCCCATCTTTATCCATACCCAACCATCACAATACCCCGGCGGCTCGTTTAGAACCGCCGGGGTATTTCTATACAGAATTGCATGCCGGTTTGGTTTGCAAACCGCTTCCGCCCGCGCACAAAGCTAGACGATGTCGCCCATATCATAAAGCCCCGGCTCCCTGCCGGCCAAAAAACGCGCCGCGTTGATCGAACCGGTTGCGAATATTTCCTTGGACATAGCCGAGTGGGAAACCCGCAGGATCTCGTCGCGGCCCGCAAAAATCACCTCGTGCTCGCCGACTATGGTGCCGCCGCGCACTGCGTGTATGCCAATTTCGTTATGATCGCGTTTTTTGCGCACCGCGTGCCGGTCGTACATATAGTGGCAGCGGTCGTCCAGCGTTTCGTTGATGGCGTCCGCGATCATCAGGGCCGTGCCGCTCGGCGCATCCACCTTTTGGTTGTGGTGCTTTTCGATGATCTCAATGTCGAACTCGTCTCCGAGCACTTTGGCGGCTTTTTTGCAGAGCTCGACGAGCAGGTTGACGCCGAGAGACATATTCGCCGTGAAAAACACCGGGATTTCCTTTGCGGCCGCACGCACCTTTGCGATAACCTCCTCCGAGAGGCCGGTGGTTGCCAGCACGAGCGGCAGCTTCCTCCGCACCGCAAAGTCGATGCGTTTTTCCACCTCAAACTGGTGGGCAAAATCAATGATGACATCCGCTTCGCCGGTAAAATCGTCCGCATTTGTGTACACCGGGAATCCGCAGTTCGGGTTCTGCGTGATGTCAATGCCTGCAACCAGGGTGCAGTCGTCGCGCTGCGCAATGCACTGCGCAATCACCCTGCCCATATGGCCGTTGCAGCCGACCAATACGATTTTTGTCATGGTTTTCACTTCCCTATACTCAGATATACGGCGGCAGACGCCGTTTGGTTCCTGCCGCCGCATAGAGTTCCTCTATTTTGCTGTTCGGGACGGCGGACGCGCCTTTTTATTTTACAAGGCCGTATGCCGCGAGCACGCCGCGCAGCTTTGCAAGCTGCGCATCCTCCATCGAGAGGAGCGGCAGGCGCAGCCCGCCGACCTCCATGCCCATGAGGTTCATGGCGTCCTTGACCGGGATCGGGTTGACGTCCATAAACAGCGCGTTGATCAAATCCAGCAGCTCGAGCTGCAGCCGGGCGCTGCCCGCCACATCGCCCGCGAAGAACTTTGCGCAGATGTCGTGCGTCTGCTGCGGCAGGATATTGGCCACGACCGAGATGACGCCCTTGCCGCCGAGGGACAGAATCGGGACGATCTGGTCGTCGTTGCCCGAATAGACCGCAAGTTCATCGCCGCAGGCGGCAAGCAGCGCCGCAACCTGCGAGATGTTGCCGCAAGCCTCCTTGACCGCCACAATGTTCGGATGCTTCGCCAGCGTCTTATATGTATCAATCGCGAGGTTGCAGCCGGTCCGCGAGGGCACGTTGTAGAGAATCACCGGCAGGGAGGTGGCGTCCGCAATCTCGGTGAAGTGGCGCACCAAGCCGCGCTGGGAGGCCTTGTTGTAATATGGCGTGACTTGCAGCAGCGCATCCGCACCGCAGGCCTCCGCCTCTTTGGAAAGCCAGACGGCATAGTCCGTGTGGTTGCTGCCCGCGCCCGCCACAACGGGCACCCGGCCCGCCACGCGGTCGACGACGAACTGGATCGCGTCCACATGCTCCTGGTCGCTGTAGGTTGCGGACTCGCCGGTCGTGCCGGCGACGATGATTGCGTCGGTGTGGTTTTCAATCTGGAAATCAATCAGTTCACCAAACTTATCGTAGTTGATCGAGCCGTCGGCGTGCATCGGGGTGACGATGGCAACGCCGGACCCAGTAAAAATGGTCTTTTTCATGACAATCAGCTCTTCCTTTCACAAACCGGATGGCCCTCCCACCGTTTGCGGCCGTACAGACCGGCAAACGGCATGGACCGCCCGTCTGTATATCCTATGAACCGCCGGGCGGTTTTGCCAGTCCCCTCTCCGGGCGGCCGGCAAACACCGGGTTCCGTTCTTAGTCGAGATAGCCCTTTGCTGCCAGCAGCTCCGCCATCAGCACGGCGCCGCCCGCCGCGCCCCGGACCGTGTTGTGCGAGAGGCAGACAAACTTGACGTCGTACTGGGAATCCGGGCGCAACCGGCCGATCGAAACCGCCATGCCGCCCTCCAAGTCGCGGTCGAGCTTGGTCTGCGGGCGGTTCTCCTCCTCGAAATAGTTCAAAAACTGCCGGGGCGCGCTGGGCAGGCCGAGTTTCTGCGGCTCTCCTTCATAGGAAGCCCACTTTTCCTTGATCTGCTCGAGGGTTGGCTTGTTGGCAAACGAGGCGAACACAGCGGCCATGTGGCCGTCCGAAACCGGCACGCGCAGGCACTGCGTCGTGATCTGCGGGGACGTGGCGTTCACAATTTTGCCGTCCACAACCTTGCCCCAGATTTTCAGTGGCTCCTGCTCGCTCTTCTCCTCCTCGCCGCCGATAAACGGAATCACGTTGTCGAGCATTTCGGGCCAGGTCTCAAACGTTTTTCCCGCGCCCGAAATCGCCTGGTAGGTGCAGGCAAGCGCCTTCGTCACGCCAAACGCGCCGAGCGCCGAAAGCGCCGGCACATAGCTCTGCAGCGAGCAGTTGGACTTGACGGCGATGAAGCCGCGCTTGGTGCCGAGGCGCGCGCGCTGCGCCGGGATCACCTCGGCATGGTCCGCGTTGGTCTCCGGCACGATCATCGGCACGTCCGGCGTGCCTCTGTGCGCCGAGTTGTTGGAGATCACCGGGCACTCGGCCTTCGCATAGGCCTCCTCCAGCGCCTTGATCTCCTCTTTTTTCATATCCACCGCGCAGAAGACAAAGTCCACCTGTTTTGCAATGGTCTCTATATCAGCGACTGCGTCGTATACCACCAGGTCTTTGAGGTTTTCCGGCATCGGCTTTGGCATCGCCCATTTTTTCCCGGCGGCCTCCGCATAGGTTTTACCCGCCGAACGGGAAGAAGCCGCGACCAGCTTTACCTGAAACCACGGGTGATTTTCGAGCAGGATGGCAAACCGCTGGCCCACCATGCCCGTTGCGCCGATAATGCCTACGTTAAACTGTTTCATGTTGCTTTCCCTCCAGCGCATAGCGCGCAATAAAATTGAAATGGGGCTGTCATGCTTGAAAACACACCAACCGCAGCCGCGGCGGCGCCGGAACTGCCGGCAGGGTAAAAATGGGTAATAAAAAGCCGACGGATAACCGACGGCGCATCATAAGTTTGTTCAGTTATGGAAAGCATGCGGCCAAACTTCCGCATAGCCGCGATCAGATGCGATAGCTCCCCATCACTAAAAACCTAATGATGACAGTTGCAGGCCTGTTCGACGCTGCACCCAGGGCCAGCGCCTGCCGGCGGCGCTTCCCTTCGGCGGCTTTCCCTTTCGCGGCCGGCTCGGGCAATCCATGGCGATCTACCCGGCCGCTACTCATTAAAGTCGCACCTCTACCTGTTCTTATACCTGTTGTTTTGTTGCATCTTTATCTTATCAAATTGGCCCGCGTCTGTCAAATCCTTTGCGCGCATCCGGCGCAATTTGTAGGAAACTCTGAATTCGTTCCCCTACCTAGGTGGTTTTTGGCAGGTTTATCCGCTTTCCGCGGCACAGCGCCCAAACAACCCCCCCGCCGCCGGTTTTTCCGCGTACCGCCGCGTATAGACGCGTATAGAAAGGACGCGCCCGGCATACGAATGAAAGGAAAGGCGGGTTCCCGCGCTGGGTATTCCGCCGCGTAAATTTTACCGTAGGCGGCGCGGTTGTTGCCAAATCCACCGGACTCTGGTATAATTTTCGAGCGTGTCTTTAAATCTGAATTCGGCTGCATATTTCGCTGAAAAGGGTCGATGGCAAGGAAAAAAGCACAGGAAACCTTTCGGTTTCCGCGTATTTTTGACGCAGACAGCGGCACTTTTCAGTAGAAATAGACGGTCAATTCCGGTTTAAAGATACACTCGAAAATGTCTGCGCCTGTTTTGGCCGCCTGCCGGAACACGGTGATTTCACACCCGAAAAGGAGCGATGAAATGGAGATCGTCGAAAAAATCAACGGCGCCCTCAACGGCTTTGTCTGGGGCCCTGTCATGATCGTTGTGCTGGTGGGAATCGGCATCTACTTTACCGTGAAAACCCGCTTTCTGCAGCTGACCAAATTCGGCCTGATGCTCAAAACCACCGTCGGCAGCGCGTTTTCCAAAAAGGATAAGACGCGCGCCAAGGGAACCATCACCCCGTTTCAGGCCATGACCACCGCGCTCGCGGGCACCATCGGCACCGGCAACATCGCCGGTGTGGCGACCGCAATCGTCAGCGGCGGGCCGGGCGCGGTCTTTTGGATGTGGGTCAGCTCCTTTTTCGGGATGATCACCAAGTACGCCGAAGTCGCGCTGGCAATCCGCTACCGCGAGAAAAAGGAAAACGGCGAATATGTCGGCGGGCCGATGTATTACATCCAGAAGGGCCTGCATATGAAGTGGCTCGCCGTCGTGTTCGCGGTGTTCTGCGTGCTGGCCTCGTTCGGCATCGGCAATATGACGCAGTCCAACTCGATTGCCGAGGCGCTCTACAGCTCGTTCGGCATTGAAAAATGGCTTTCAGGCGTTGTGGCCTGCGTTATCGTCGGCCTCGTGATCATCGGCGGCATCACGCGCATTGCCAAAGTCACCGAGAAGTTCGTGCCGGTCATGGGCATTTTCTATGTCATCGGCGCGGTGGCGGTGCTCTGCATCAACGCGGACGCCGTTCCGGCTGCGTTTCGGCTGATCTTCACCGAGGCGTTCAACATGCAGGCGGTCGGCGGCGGCATTTTCGGCTACGTGATGATGAACGCAATCCGCTTCGGCTTTTCGCGCGGCGTTTTTTCCAACGAGGCGGGTCTCGGCTCCGCGCCGATTGCGCACGCGGCCGCCACAACCGACAGCCCCGTGAAACAGGGCCTCTGGGGCATCTTCGAGGTGTTTTTCGACACCATCGTGATGTGCACCCTCACCACCCTCGTGATTCTGACCTCCGGGCTTTGGACCACTGGCCTGGACGGCGCGGCGCTCACCGCCGCTTCGTTCGGCAGCACAATGGGCAGCTTCGCGCAGTATTTTATCTCGATTTCCACGGTGTTCTTCGCGATTTCCACAATCATTAGCTGGTCGTATTACGGCGAGCGGTGCATTGAATATCTGTTCAAGCGTCCCTCCTGCATTCTGCTCTACCGCATGTGCTTCATCTTCTCGATTGTGGTCGGCGCCACCACCAACCTCACACTGGTCTGGAGCATCGCGGACACCTTAAACGGGTTTATGGCGATTCCCAACCTCGTTGCGCTGATCGGCCTGAGCGGCGTTGTGATCAAGATGACGCGGGAGCACTTCGACACCGAGCATGACAAGTATCAAAAGGCCGTGAAGAAGTACCGCAAAAAATAGCTTCTGCCACAACGGCCGGGTGTGACATGGCTGTATACTAGATTTGATGTGGAGGGCCTATCTTCGGATAGGCCCTCCACTTTGCAATGCGAATATTCTGTGTACAAAATTCTTCTTGCCGGCCCGGAAAGTCCGTCACTCATTCTGCCGCAATCGCTGTTTTTAGGTAATGTAGTTCATACAAATCTAAAACCGCCTTGCTTTCTACTCTTTTTTATAATAATATTATTATATATGATACATTTTACTCTGTATAAGGTACAATTACTCAAAATAAGGAGGAGGAAATCCCATGAGTATGTCCAAAAAAATCAAAGCTATCTTGTTGGAACGAGATATGACTATAAAAGACTTGAGCGAAAAATTAGGATATGAAGGGTCCTATCTTTACAATAAACTTTCCCGGGATAGAATGACGGAAGAAGAATTGAAGAAAATAGCGAACGCTCTGGATTGCGATTATGACGGTATTTTCACCTTTAGAGATACAGGAAAACAGATATGATTCGGTTGAAATTCTTCGGCAATACCCGTATAATCAAGAAAAACGAGGTGATAAATTGGCTGCCGCAAAGAAAATAAAAATGCTTTTAGTGGAACGCGAAATGACGCTTACAGATTTGTCCAAACTGCTCCATAAAAGTCTTTCAACCATGAGTGGGAAAATGACACGGGATAATTTTTCGGAAAAAGACCTGAAACAAATTGCCGAACTGCTAAACTATGAGTACGAGGTCGTATTTACCGATAAGAAAACCGGAAAACAGATATAAGAGGCCCCTCACGAAAGAACAGAGATTCCACACAACAGCGAAGCCCCGATACGAATTTTTCGTATCGGGGCTTTTATCATTGTCATATTCCATGCGCTTGTCCGTTTACTCAGCGGCTCTGTCCGCCGCAAGCCGGGCCCGCTCGTCCCGCGCGGCGTCCAGCATCTCGGCGGCGTTTTGCAGCAGCGTCTCGGTCACGTCGTCCCCGCCGATGATGCGCGCCAGCTCCCGCCCGCGGCCCTCCCCGTCGAGGGGTTCCACCTTGGTATAGGTCCTGCCGTCCTCCACCTGTTTGGAGATCAGCATATGCACGTCCGCGCGCGCGGCGATCTGCGGCTGGTGCGTCACGCAGATCACCTGCCGGTCGCGCGCGATCTGCAGCAGCTTGCGGCCGATTTTCTGCGCGGCCCGCCCGCTCACGCCGGTGTCGATCTCGTCGAAGATCATGGTATCCACGCTGTCGCGGTGGGCGCTCACGCTCTTGATTGCCAGCATCACGCGGGACAGCTCGCCGCCCGACGCCACCTTCGCCAGCGGCTTAGGCGCCTCCCCCGGATTGGTCACGATCAGAAACTCGATCTCGTCCGCGCCCGATGCGCCGAACGCAACCCGCTCGTGCCGCGCGCTCATCCGCACATGGGGCATGTCCAGAAATCGGAGCTCCTCCGCAATCCCGTCCAGCAGCGCCGTATAGGCCCGGCGGCGCGCTTCCGACAAGGCGTCCGCCTTGCCCGCAAGCACCCGTTTCGTCTTGCCCAACTGCTCTGTCAGTTTCTCCACCTGCTCGTCGGCGGTCTCGATGCCCATGAGCTCCCCGCGCGCGCTTTCCAGATAGGCGAGGATTTTCTCCGTGCTGCCGCCGTATTTTTTCTTGAGCCGGAAGATGACGTCCAGCCGGTTTTCAATCCGGTCGAGCTCGCCGGGATCGTATTCGCTCTCCTCTAGATAGTCGGCCAGGTCGGCCGCGCACTCCTGCAGCTCGTATACCATCTCCTGCACCCGGGACGCCGGCTCGGCCAGTTCCTCGATATAGGCGGCGGCCATCTGCATGCAGTCCGCCGCAACGCTCAGCGCGCTGATGCCGCCCTCGCTTTCGCCGTCGCCGTCGAGCGCGGCATGCGCCGCGGCCAGACTCTCGGTGATCTTCTCGGCGTTTTGGATCTTGCGCCGCCGTGCGAGCAGCTCCTCCTCCTCGTCCGGAGTAAGCGCCGCCGACTCGATATCCTCAATCTGGAACCGGAGCAGGTCGATGCGGCGCGCTTTGTCCCCCTCGTCCATTTGCAGCGCCTGCAATTGTTTTTGCAGCGCGAGGTAGTTCCGGAAGCATTGTCCATAGTCCGCGCGCAGCGCCTCCAGCCCGCCGTAGGCGTCCACAAAGTCGATGTGCCGTTCGGGCTGCAGCAGGGCCTGGTTGTCGTGCTGTCCGTGAATGTTGATCAGTGCGGCGCCGGCTTCTCGCAGAATCGCCGCCGTGGCGGGCCGCCCGTCGATGCGGCAGGCGCTTTTGCCTTCGGCCGAAATCTCGCGCTGCAGCAGCACGCTCCCCTCCTCGGGCTCAAAGCCCAGGCGGGCAAGCGCCTGCGCCGCGGCGGGACCGATATCCGTAAACAGCGCGCTGACCACCGCGCGCCCGGCGCCTGTGCGCACCAGGTCGCGCGAGGTCCTGGCGCCCAGCACCGCGTTGATCGAGTCAATTAGAATCGACTTGCCCGCGCCTGTCTCGCCCGTAAACACATTCAGGCCGCCCCCGAATTGGATGGCAGCCTTTTCAATCACCGCGATATTCTCAATAAAAAGCTGTGTCAACATGTTGCAACACCCACTTTACTTGTCCAGCAGTTTCATCAGTTCTTCCACAAGCAGCACGGCGGCTGCCTCGCTGCGCATCAGGATGAAAATTGTGTCGTCGCCCGCCAGGGTGCCGACGATCCCGTCCCAGCGCATCGAATCGAGCGCCGCGCAGGCCGCTTGCGCCATACCCACAAAGCATTTGACCACCACGGTGTTCATGGCGTAATCGATGCTCATGACCGATTCGGTAAAAATTGCGTGAAATTTATAGGAGATATCCCGCGCAGCTTCCTTGGACGTCACCGCGTATTTATACTTTCCGTCGCTCGACAGCGTTTTGACCAGCCGCAGCTCCTTGATATCGCGCGAAACCGTCGCCTGCGTCACCTCAAAGCCGCTCTCCTTCAGATGTTTCTGCAATTCCTCCTGGGTGTCGATGCTGTGCGCCGCAATCAGTTCCAAAATTTTCTCGTGTCGTTTGATCTTCACAAGGTTACCTCCTGCCCATAAGCTTATCGCTTACGATTTCATAAAATGAACGGTCGGTGAGCCGGATCAGCCGCACCGTTTTGTCAGACCGCCTGATTTCCACTGTATCTTCTTTTCCCAGCTTCACGGCGTCCTCGCCGTCCACGGTCAGATATACGTCTTCCCGGTTCGCCTCATTCGGCTGCACAATCAGCTCGGCATCCGCTGCAAACAGCATCGCTTTGGACGTGAGGGAATGCGGGCAGATCGGCGTCATCAGAATGGTTTCGACCGAAGGATCGACAATCGGCCCGCCCGCCGACAATGCATAGGCTGTCGAACCCGTCGGCGTGGAAAAGATCACGCCGTCCGACCGGTAGGAACCCACCAGCCGCCCTTTGCACAGCACGTCGAGATCGACCATGCGCGAAATGCCGCCCTTGGAGAGCACCGCGTCGTTGAGCGCCTGATAACGCTGCGCGCCGTTCGCCGCACGGTGGGTCACCTCCAGCAGCATACGGTGCTCGACGGTGTATTCTCCGCGCACCAGCCGCTCGAGGTATCCCAGTTGGGAACGCTCCAGCGAGGCCATAAACCCCAGCCGGCCCGCGTTGATGCCGAGCAGCGGCTTGCCCGCGTCCAGCGTGTGTTTGGCGCCGTGCAGGATCGTGCCGTCCCCGCCGATGGCGATCAAAAGGTCGGCGCGCGCAAGCTGCTCGTCAAACGGGCCGAAGTCCGCGCCGGTCTCGCCAAACCGCGTGCGGTGCCTTGTGTCCAGCAGTACGCCGCAGCCCAGCGACAGCAGCGTTTCCACCGTCTGCCGCACGCAGTCGGCCGCATGGTCTTTGTCCAAATTCGGTACAAGCAGTACATTCATCGCTGCATCCCCCCGGCGCATTCCGGTGGGGGCAGATTCCATAGCCGTCTGTTGGATGGCCATCGAACACACCCCCACGATTCGTTCCAATCGTATACAATGGCTTGCCGCTATTCGGCCTCTTTTTTATCCAGCGCGGCGTGCGACGCTTTGACCACCTCGTCAAACGCCGGTTCTTCGACCGGCGTACGCATGCCGCCGTTTTGCAACTGCATGAGATACTCGATGTTCCCCTCCGGGCCCTTGACCGGGGAGAAGTCCAGCCCCTGCACCTGGAAGCCCGCGCCCTCGCAGAAGCGCACGATCCGCTGCACCACCTCGCGGTGGATTTCCGGCTCTCTGACAACGCCCTTCTTGCCCACTTTGCCCTTGCCCGCCTCGAACTGCGGTTTGATCAGGCAGACGAGCTGCGCGTCGCCGGTCAGCAGCGGCTGCACGGCGGGCAGCACCAGCATCAACGAGATAAACGAGACGTCCACGCTCGCAAACCCAATCGGGTCGGGCACCTGCTCCGCCGTGATATAGCGGATGTTGGTGCGCTCGAGGTTGACAACCCGTTCGTCGCTGCGCAGCTTCCAGGCAAGCTGTCCATAGCCAACATCCACGGCGTACACCTTGACTGCGCCGTTTTGCAGCATGCAGTCGGTGAAGCCGCCCGTGGAGGCGCCGATGTCCATGCAGACGCGTCCCGCGGGCAGCGCCCCAAACACCTGCATCGCCTTTTCGAGCTTGAGCCCGCCGCGGCTGACATACCGCATCGCGCCGCCCCGCACCTCAATGGCGTCGGTTGCCCGGATGGTCGTGCCCGCCTTGTCGCACTTCTGGCCCGCGACATACACCTGCCCGGCCATCAACAAACGCTTGGCCTTTTCCCTGCTGTCGGTGAAGCCCTGTTCCACCAGAGCCACGTCAATCCTGATTTTATCGCTCAACTCTCTCTCTCCCGCATGACAAATTCCGCAATGGGTTTGGCGGTCAGCCCCAGGCTTTCCAGGCTGCGCGCCACCGTGGCCTGCCCTACAAACCGGTTATCCACCGCACGCAGCGTATAGCGTCCCGCAAAGCCGCGCTCGAGCAGCAGACAGCCGATCTGCTCGCCGATGCCGCCGCTTTTGATGCCCTCTTCCAAAAACACCACCCGCTGCCGGGACGCCAGAAACTCCAGCGCGCCGGGGGGTATGGGCAGCGCTTTTTTCAGTTTGAGAACGGAAACTGAAACGCCCCGTTTCGCGAGCAGGCGCATCGCACCGAGCGCCTCGTAAAACAGGCGGCCATACGCCGCCAGGACGACCGGGCCGTCCGGGTCGCCGACTATTTCGTAGTCCGTATGGGAAAACGACGGCGTGTACGACGCGAGCGATTGCCCGCCGCGTGGATACCGCACCGCCACCGGCCCGTCCTCCTCAAACAGCGCGCGTTCGAGGCAGGCCGCAAGTTCCGCATAGTTCGACGGCGAATAGATCGTCATACCCGGAATTGTGGACAGAAACGCCACGTCGAACAGTCCTTGGTGGGTCTCCCCGTCCTCCCCGACAACGCCCGCCCGGTCCACCGCGAGCACCACGTGCGCGCGCTCAATCGAGGCGTCGTGCAGCACTTGGTCATATGCGCGCTGCAAGAAACTGGAATACACCGCAAACACCGGCAGCAGCCCGCTTGCCGCAAGCCCCGCCGAAAACGTGACGGCATGCTGCTCCGCAATGCCCACGTCGAAAAAACGGTCGGGAAACGCGCGCGCAAACTTTGCCAGCCCCGTTCCCTCGGTCATTGCCGCAGTCACGGCGCAGATGCGCTCATCGCGCGCAGCAAACGAACAGAGCGCATCTCCAAACGCGCTCGAAAAGCAGGCGCCGCCGCGCACATCCGGGTTGCCGGTCTCGATGTTGAATTTGGATACGCCATGAAACGCGCTGGGATTTTTCTCCGCGAACAGATAGCCCTTGCCCTTGACGGTCTCCACATGCACCAGCGTCGGTTGGTGGAGCCGGCCGGCGTGCTGCAACACCCGCTCGAGCGCCGCGATGTCGTGCCCGTCCACCGGTCCGAAATAGACAAAGCCCATCTCCTCGAAAAAGTTGCTGTGATACAGCATGTCCTTCAGGGCCGATTTGGAGCGCAGAATCGCGCGTTTGAGCCGCTTGCCGACGACCGGCAGATGGTCCAGAAACCTCTCCACGCGCAACTTGGCGCGCAGATAACCCGGCTTCGCCCGGATTTCCGAAAGATAGCGCGCCATCTGGCCGACGTTTGGGGAGATCGACATCTCGTTGTCGTTGAGCACCACAATTAAGTTTTCATTGCCGTGCCCGGCGTTGTTGAGCGCCTCATAGACCATGCCGCCCGTAAACGCGCCGTCCCCGATCACCGCGACGACCTGTCCCGGCTCGTTTTTGAGCGCCTTGGCGCGCGCCAAACCGCAAGCGACCGAGATCGAGGTGCTGCTGTGCCCCGCCACAAACGCGTCGTGCTCGCTCTCGCGGCGCTTGGGATAGCCCGAAAGCCCGCCCTCGGTGCGGATGGTCGGAAACCGATCGAACCGGCCCGTCAGCAGCTTGTGGGTATACGACTGGTGCCCCACATCCCAGACGATCTTGTCCTTTGGGGTTTCAAACACCCGATGGAGCGCAACCGTCAGCTCCACCACGCCGAGGTTCGGCGCAAGATGCCCGCCGTTTTTAGAAACCGTGGCGATCAGTATGCGGCGGATCTCCCGGCAGAGGTCCTCCAGCCGGTCCGCGTCCAGCTTTTTGAGATCCGCCGGGGAATGTATATGATGTAACAGCTTGTACTCCGACATATGTTCAAAACTTCCTTTTCCTTGGCTGTTCCCGGCACGGGCAGGGGGCGGGAGCCCGTCCCCTGCCACACGCCCGCCGTCCGTCAGGCGGCCGGCACCAGCATTGCGATCAAAATGCCGAGCAGCGCGCCGCAGAGTACCTCCAGCGGCGTGTGCCCGAGGAATTCTTTAAGAGTCTTGTGCTCGATTTCCCCGTCCGGCTCCTCGTCCTCAGCATCGTCGTTTACAGCCTTGTTCCAGTTGAACACGATTTTGTTGATGACCTTGGCCTGTTCCCCGGCGGCACGGCGCACCCCCATCGCGTCATACATCACAATGGCGGCCAGCATCGAGGCCAACGCAAACAGCGGCGACCCCACCCCGGCAATGCGCGAAACCGCCACCGCCATCGAACAGACCAGCGCCGAATGCGCGCTGGGCATTCCGCCTGCCCCGAACATCCGCTCCAAATTGAGCTTTTTGGTGCTCACAAACGTAAAAATCGTTTTGAGCACCTGCGCAGCAAACCAGGAGAGGATTGCCACGTTTAATATATAATTGCTGAGAAGTTCCCGAATCGTTTCCATCAAGCACCATATCCTTCAGATAGTTTATCGCACGCAGGGTGTTTCGGGCATTGAAACGCCCCGGCAAGCCGCCGCTATTTCACCCGCTGGGCGAGGCTGCGCGCCAAATCCGGCAGGAACGAATCCGCCATCGGCAGGCCGCGCACGCTCTCCACAGCGCGCTCGGTCAGCGCCGCCGCCATCTCGCGGGAGGCCTCCAGCCCGTACAGCGTCACATAGGTGGTCTTGTTGTTGGCCGCGTCGCTGCCCGTTTTTTTACCGAGCACCGCCGCGTCGCCCGTAACGTCCAGAATATCGTCGACGATCTGGAACGCCAGCCCCAGGTTTTCCGCGTAGGCCTCAGCCGCGCGCACGCAGACCTCGTCCGCCTCCGCGGCAACCGCCCCCATCACGCAGGCCGCTTTGATCAGCGCGCCGGTTTTGAGCCGGTGCGTCTGGGCAAGCACCTGTTCCGAGACCGGCTTGCCCTCGTTTGCGAGGTCGATCACCTGCCCGCCGATCATACCCTCGGTCCCCGAGCAGCCGAACAGTACGGCGGCCGCGCGCAGGATTGAGGATGGGGAAAGCAGGTTCTGGTCGGCGCGGGTCAGGATGGTCTCGATTGCCAAATTCAAAAGCGCGTCCCCGGCCAGCAGCGCCGTAGCCTCGCCAAATGCAACATGGCAGGACGGGCGGCCGCGCCGGAAGTCGTCGTTGTCCATACAGGGCAGGTCGTCGTGGATCAGCGAGTAGCTGTGGACCATCTCGACCGCGCAGGCAAACGGCATGGCTGCGCGAGTGTCCCCGCCGCAGGCGCGGCAGAACTCCAGCGTAAGCACCGGCCGGATGCGCTTGCCGCCGCCCTGCAACGAATAGGCCATTGCGCGCGCAACCTCCCCTTGCAGCGAATCCTGCGCCGGAAGGCAGCCGGCAAGCGCCGTCTGGATCTCCTCGATATATGCATGAAAACGGGTGTTATATGCCGTCATACTCATCCTGTCCTTTCCATACCGTCCGGCAATGCGGCTATGCCTCCACACCCGTTTCCGGGCCGGCCGCCGGACGGTACTGGCTGTCGATCTGTTCTATTTTAAGCTGCGCCTTTTCCAGCATATCGCCGCAGGCAGCCGCGAGCTTGCTGCCCTCCTCATAGAGCTTCAAAGACTCGCTCAGCGTGGCTTGCCCGCCCTCGAGCTGCTCCACGATTTGGCTAAGCCTCTCCAGGCATTCCTCAAACGTCTTTTTCGCCGCCATCCGGCACTCCTCCTTTTCCGGCAAGCCCGGTGCGGGAACCCTGCCCGCGCCTTCCGGAGCCTGTTTCAATCCGCTGCACCCGCGCGTCGAACGCGCCCTTATCCAACAGGACGTGGACCGTCTCGCCCACGGCCAGACGGGCGGCGTCGGTCAGGGCCTCGCCGTCTCTCTGGGCAATCGCATAGCCGCGCGCCAGAATTTTAAACGGGCTGAAAGCGTCGAGCAGCGCCGCCGCGTGGGACAGCGCCCCGCTCTTGGAATCGGTTGCGGTGTACACCCCGTTTTCCAGACGTTCACGCAGCGCGTGCAATGCCTCTTTCTTTTCTATTATAGTATAAACCGCATCCGCCATACAAGGCTTTGCGGATAATCTCTGCAAATTCTCCGTATAATCATGCAGCTTTGCCCGGAGCAGCAGCCGCAGTGCGGCGGCGCTGCCGGCGACCGCGTCCGCCAGGCGGGCGGCGTCCGGCGAGACGATCTCCGCGGCGGCGCTGGGCGTCGGTGCGCGGCGGTCGGCCACATAGTCGGCAATCGAAACATCCGTCTCGTGCCCGACCGCCGAGACAATGGGAATTGCGGACGCAAATATGGACCGGGCAACCCGTTCGTCGTTGAATGCCCAAAGCTCCTCGAGCGAGCCGCCGCCCCGGCCCACGATCAGCACGTCGGTATCGCCGCGCCGGTTCGCTTCGGCAATCGCCGCGGCGATCTCGCCCGGCGCGGGCGCGCCCTGCACCGCGACCGGAAACAGCACGACCGTTGCCAGCGGATAGCGCCGCGAGAGCACGTTGACGATATCGTGGAACACCGCGCCGGCCTTGGAGGTCACCACCCCGATGCGCTGCGGAAACGGCGGCAGCGGCTTTTTATACCGTTCGTCGAACAGGCCCTCCGCGTGCAGTTTCTTTTTGAGCTGCTCGAAAGCCAGGTGCAGCTCGCCCACGCCTTCCGGCAGCAGGTCCCGCACATACAGTTGATAGACGCCGTCACGCTCGAACACCGAGACCGCACCCGACGCCACCACCCGCATGCCGCTGGACGGCGCAAAGCGCAGCCGTCCTGCATGGCTGCGGAACAGCACGCATTTGAGCGTTGCGGCCTGGTCCTTCAGCGTGAAATAGCAATGCCCGCTCGGATACTGCTTGAAATTGGAAATCTCTCCGCGCACCAGCACGGCCTGCAACCGCACATCCGCGTCGAGCAGCGTCTTGATATACTGGTTGAGCTGGGAAACGGTCACCGCGCGTTCCATCTGTCCACCGCCTTTCTGCAACTATGGATTCATCTGCCGTCCGCCCGCGCGGCCAGCACGGCGACGCCCGCCGCATTGTCGGACGAGTAACCGTCCGCGGCAAAATACGCATCGAACTGCTCCCGCATATGCGCGCGCAGGACACTGTTGGACATCACGCCGCCCGCAAATACCACGGGAAGGCCCGGATACTCCCGCAGCACGGCGCGCAGCATCGCGTCGAGCGTGCAGCGCAGATGGTCGAGGCAGTACCGTGCCACGTTGCAGGGGGCCTCCCCGTCCGCAAGCATTCGCGCGCAGCGGTTTTCAACGCCCGAGAGGCAGCAATCCATTCCCTTCAACGCGGGCTTGGGGGTATACACCCGACGGCTCAGCAGCGCCGCGCGTTCGAGCGAAGGCCCGGCCGGGAACGGCAGCGAAAGCATCGCGCCTACCCGGTCCACGGCCTGTCCCGCCTTCAAGTCCAGCGAGCCTGCAAGCCGGCGGATGGCAAAGCCACACCGTGCGTCCGGCTCGACCAAAAGCGCCTCGGTGGTCCCGCCCGAAACGTGGAATGCGATAAACGCCCGCTGCCAAAACGCGTCAAGGCCCGCGGAGTGCAGCGCGGCCGCCACATGCCCCGCCTGGTGTGAAAAGGCGTATTTGGGCGCGCCAAGCACGCCCGCCGCCGCGCTGGCGGCAAGCTCCCCCGCCAGAAAGCAGGGCATATACGACCCCTCCTCGTCGCGGGGGCGCGCCGAATAACCCACGGCAACGGGCTGCCCGGCTTCGGCGCAGAGCGCCTCGAGCAGACCGGGCAACCGGCGCACATGCGCAAACAGCGCATCGCTCTGCCGCAGCCCGATTTCGCCGGGCTTCACGGGGCGCAGTCTTCTCTGCTGCAAAAGCGCGCCTGTTTCGCTGTGATACGCGGCGCAGGAGGTTGTATAATTGCTGGTGTCGATTCCAAGATACCAGGGCATTGCTACTGCACCTGCGCCGCACGCGCGATCGAGCCCAGCACGCCGTTGATAAACGAGGCGTCCTCCTCGGTCGCATATTTCTTGGTCAGCTCCACGGCCTCGTTGATCGAGACGCTGACCGGCACGTCCTCCACAAACTGCATTTCATAGACGGCCAAGCGAAGCGCGGCCAGCGAGACGCGGGACAGCCTGTTCTTGGTCCACTTTTTCAGGTTCGGCTCGATCTGGGCGTCGAGCTGGGGGATATGGGCAACCGTCCCCTTTGCAAGCGAAATTGCAAAATCGTTTGCAACCAGCTCCCGCACCTCCTTGCTGGCGTTGACGATCTCCTCGATCCCCGCCTCGGTAAAGCTCTTTTCAAAGACGATCAGAAACGCCGCCTCTCTCGCCTGACTTCTTGTCATATACACTACCTCCGCATGTTATCTGGTTGATGAAACCGTCCCTGCGCAGGACGGGAAACAGCGCCGCAGACCCGGACCGTTCCGCCGGGTGGACGGCATGCACAAACTGAATTACCGTTATTATAACAGAAAAGCGGCGGAAATACAAAACTACCGCTTGCAAATGGATTTTTTGCGCCCAACGCGTTAAAACCGCCGCATACGGGTCTTATTTTTCTATAAAACAGGGCCCCGGCCGCCTGTCATGATGACAGGCGGCTGGGGCTTCCAGCGCAAGTGTTTTGCTCAGGCCTTTTGTCTTTTCTTTTTAATAAAACATACCGCGGCGCAGACCATTCCACCTATACAAACGCAGCCAAGGAGAACCCAGCCCGGCTTGCCGCCTAGAGAAACCCCCGGCCCGCCGTCGGCGTCTCCGGACGCAGGCTCCTCCCCAAAGTTTTCACGCAAAATGTCGATGGCCTCATCCGCCTTATAAACAGTCCCGTTTGCAAGGCCGGTCAGGTCGGGTCGGGAACCATAGGGCACGAGATATTCGCCGTCCTCCGACCGGATATAGGCAAACGTTGTGTGATACCGGTTGGAAACCACATATCGCAGCTCCGCCGCGCCGCGCAGTTTCTGAGAAAGCGTCCTTGAAAGCGTGGCTTTATCCACGATAGCGGACTGCGCCAGGGCATCCGAAATATTCTGCTTTTGAAACCGCAGGACCTCCCAGCCGTCCTCCGCCCGCCGCACATACGCAAGATTCTGTGCCGAGGTGGGAACATACCAGGTGAACGTATCCGATAGAATACCCTGTATGCTTCCCTGCTTTTGAAACTGGGTAATGATATCCGGCTCGGCAAACTCATAAACTTTATATGCATTTTCATAATCGAACTGTTCGCCGGGAGCAAGCGGCAAGCCCTCCGCCTTTTGCAAAGCGCTGCGGACACTTTGAAACTCATCAGAGAACCGCACCTGGTCCTGGTCGGCCAGGCGACCGGAATCAGCGGCCGCGGCCATCCAAAGTAGCGCTAGAAGAAGAATGCCAATTAGAAAGCACCACAACGATTTCTTCATTTTGCTCATCCTCTCCTAACACTATCATTGCTCCCTTCCATACTACGGCCATGTTAACTTTGTTATATTATACTATATTTTTTTATTTTTGTAAATATATTATATTCATATTCTCTATCATCCGCACAAAAAAAGCAGGCGTGCCGTCCCTTTCCGGGACTGTACGCCTGCTTTTAAACGTTTGGTTAGTCAATTTCCGTCTTTTCCGCAAAGTCGACGCCCAGAACGGTTACATTGACCTTGGAAACCGCAATCGAGGTCATGTTCTGCACGGCGGTTTTCACACCGTTTTGCACAGCCGCGGCAACCTCCTGGATTTTTGCGCCGCTTTTGAGAATCAGGTTCACATCAATCGCCGCCACATCGTCGTTCAAGTCTATTTTAATGCAGCGGTTCGAGCTGGAGGCGGATTTAAACACCGCGTCCTTAAATCCGGCCGGCGCGCTGGTCAGCGACGCAACGCCCTCGACCTCCTTCGCCGCAATGGCGGCGATCGTTGAAAGCACGTCCTCCGATATCTTGAGGGTTCCGATCGGCTTGTGCGTGGCCTGCTCTTCCATATTTTGTTCCTCCTTTGCGTCCGGTCCCGCCGGTCATTCGGCGGAAAACGCGCGCGCCCTCCCCGGTGGCGGGGAAGGCGCGGCAGCATGCACCTTTTTATATATTATACCATAACCTTAAAAATACACAACTAGTTGACCTCGACAATCCGAATATTTTCAGCCGGCACGCTGGTCTCCTGCAACAGGATATCCTTAATCTGGGCGGCCTGCTCGGTTTGCAGCCCCTCTGTTTTCACCACCACGTTGGCGCTTTCGCCGTCGAGATAGACGATGCAGTCGGTGAAGCCCTTGGCCTTAATCAGGTTTTCCACCTTGCCCTCGTTCTCCATGCACTTGACGATGGACGCCGCCTGCGCGCTGGCCTCCTGCAGTTCCTCGTCGCTGACGCCCTTATCCTTCAGAATTTTCTGCACGGTTTCAACCGCCTCCCCGCGCGACTTCTCGCGGTCGAGCCTAGCCTGTGTGAAATAGGTGCTGGTGTCCTCGCCGGCATTTGTGCCGGTTGCGCCGCTTTCGTTTTTGCCGACGAGCTGCGCGTCGCCAAAGTTTTTGTTGCTCGACGCAGTCGCATTGGTTGCTGTGAAATCGTCTCCGGACTTGCTGAAGGAATAGTTCAGATAGATGCCAATGCCGAGCGTCAGCACCAGCGCGGCCAGAATGATTTGTTTTTTCCCAACGATCATGCTCATAAGTTATATCCTCCTTATTTGTTCTCTGAAAGGTTTGGTTCGCTCCGGCAGACGGCATCCCGTGCGCCGCCGGCATTCCCTTTGCCACTATGTATATGCCCCGTCCCACTGATCTATGACGGGAGGATTCCATTCTATTCGGACACGCCCGCTGTTTCCGCAATCGGCGTGACGCACACGCGATTGGAGGTCACGTCGAGCGCCGTGGTGACCGCCTCGGTGATGCGCTGCTGCACCTGCACGTCCTGACCGCCCTCGCAGACCACCACAACCCCTTTGACCTGCGGCTGTACCTGGGTTTTCAAAAGCGCCTGTTTGCCGTCCGGGGTGTCCACAATGATATATTTCTGCTCGCTGTTTTCCTTCTGCTGTACCCGTTTGGGGTCGTCCCCGTTGTAGTCCTTGGTGGTATCGGTGTTCTTTTTTTCTTCGGTTGCATAGACGTTTTGCGCGCCGCTTTCCAGCGTCACCATCACGCGCGCGTTCCCCACGCCCGCTATCGAGCCCACCAGCGCGCCAACCTTATCCTCAAGCGCCTTCTCATAATCCGCAATCGAGACCTCGGCGGCGTTCCCGCCCTCGGGGCTTTTTTTCTGCGTGGTTTTGGGCACGCATTCCGAAAGCAGGATCAGCAGGATGCCGATAATGCCGATGAGCACAATGACCTTCACCTTTTTGTCGCCCTCCAGCAGGGCTTTGAGCTTTCCGGCAAACGCCGAAGCGGTCGGCGCGCTGTGTTTTTTCTTCTGGTTGTCCATCTATCATCCCTCCATTTCGCATGCGCCGCCTGTCACACAAACGCAAGCACCGGTGCAAGGCCGATATCCGTACGGATTCTCTCGGTGATCTCCTCCTGTCTGGAACGGTATTCCTCCTGCAAGTGGATCGTGATCCGCTCGAGCCGGATGCTGTCGGGGTCGTCGGTATTCAAAACGATTTCCACGGCGTCCGGCAGCACCTCAATCCCTTGCAGGGACTTTTCCACAATCGTCTGCAGATTTCGTTTGAACTGTTCGTATATATACCGGTCCATCTCCTGCTCCACCTCCTGCTGCACCCGGTCCGGTTCGCCGCCCAGGCTGCCCTCCCAGGAGAATGAAATCCCCTCGGGCCGCAGCACAAACGGCGACAGCAGGCAGCCCAGAAAAAAGACACAGAGCGAAAACCGGAATATCTTTTGCATCGAGCCGGAGGGCGCGATCATATACACAATCGCGCCGGCCACCGAGGCAAAGCAGGCGCACAGCGCCCAGTTTTTGAGCGTTTCCAGCATTTTCACACGCCTCCTCTATCCTCTGGCAATGAGCATCATCACCGTGGAGCTTACAATGATCAGCATTGCAAACAGCAGCAGAATCGAAACCAGTATCGTCAGCACGGTGGAGGCCGCTTTGAGCAGCTTGGAAATACCCGCAAGCCCAAACAGGTCCGCAACCACCTGCGAAACCGCCAACACGAGCTTCCAAAACAGACATTGGATCAGCGACGGCAGCACCGTGACCACCGTGACGAGCACCGAAAACGCGCCGATGGAGGATTTGAGCAGGTTCACGCAGCCCTGCAAAGAATTAAACGCCTCGGATAGCGCGCTGCCCACCACCGGCACCAGCGACCCAATGGCAAACTTGGTCGCGCGCACGGCGACCGTATCCGCAGAGGCCGACACCAGCCCCTGCACCGAAAGCAGCCCGACAAAGACGGTCATCAAAAACCCCAGCGTCCAGACCGTGACGTTTTTGATCAGGTTTGCCGCGCCCCCCAGGTCGAGCGCCGGGTTGACCGACCCGACCAGGCAAAACGCAAAGTAGATGCCCAGCAGCGGCACCAGCGTGCCTGCGGCAATCTGCGAGATCACCTCGCAGGCGCCAAACAGAAAGGTGTTGTATGCCGCGCCGGTTACGGGCTGTCCGCCCGCCATCATCACGCCTGTGTAAACCGGGATGAAGCTCAGCATAAAGAGGCTGAGGTCGTGGATAACCTGCGCTACGTTGCGCACGCACTCCAAAATCGGGGCGACGATCGTCGCCGCAATGCAGAGCACGCCGACGGTTGAAAACACGCTTTCGAGCGTCCCCTTTGCAAACGAGGCCTTCATGCCGTCGATCAGCACGCAGAGCAGAATGATCCCCACAATTACGAAAAACAGCTTAACCGGCTGCCAGAACTGCTGCTTCAATTGCTCGACAACCACTTTCCAAAGCTGTGAAAACGAAAAATTTTGCATATCCGAAGGCGAGACATCCGTCAATTCGCCGTCGATAATTTGCTGGGCCTGGCTGGGTGCCTCCTCCGTGAGCACCTCGGCCCCGTCGAATGCAAACGGCTGGGCTTCCCCGGCACAGACCGGCATCACCAGCACAAACAGCGCAAACAGCATCGTTATTACCCTTTTCATTTCAACATCCGCCCTTATATCCGCGCGGCCGCCCCGAAGGCCGTCCGCTTTTTGTGTGCCCGCGCCGCCCGGCTCACAGGCTCATCATCTCCATTGCCAGCCGGAGGATCTGCTCAAACAGCGGCAGCGTCACCAGCAGCACCGCGAGCTTTCCGCCCAACTCCACTTTGGAGGCAATCGCACTCTCGCCCGCATCCTTGCAGGTATCGGTTGCAAGCTGGGTGACAAAGCAGATGCCCAGC
>CATNEU010000003.1 GCA_950097605.1 uncultured Oscillospiraceae bacterium
TGCTGATTTCGGGCAACGAGGTGGGCGCGCTGCTGCTCGACTACCTTGCGAAAAGCCGCATCGAACAGGGCACGATGCCGAAAGACCCCATCTGCGTTAAGACCATCGTGTCAACCAAGATTGTGGACAAGATCGCGGCGGACTACGGCGTGCAGGTCATCGACGTGCTGACCGGCTTCAAGTTCATCGGCGAGCAAATTGGCATGCTGGAGCAAAAGGGAGAGGCCGCACGCTATCTGCTGGGCTTTGAAGAGAGCTATGGATATCTGGCGGGCAGCTATGTGCGCGATAAGGATGCAGTGGTCGGCTCGATGCTGATCTGCGAAATGGCCGCCTATTATAAAGAAAAAGGCAAGACCCTCTATGAAGTGCTGCAAGAGATCTATGCCAAATACGGCTACTACCTGCACACCCAGGGCAACTTTGTCTGCGAGGGCGCTTCGGGTATGGAGCGCATGAAGCAGATTATGCAGGACCTGCGCGAAAACACCCCGAAGGAGATCGGCGGCCTGCGGGTCCTTCGCTTCTCCGACTATGTGGCGAGCGAATCGACCGACTGCGCGACCGGCGAAAAAACGGCGATTACCCTGCCGAAATCCGACGTGCTGGCCTTCGACCTCGAGCAGAACGCCAGCGTGATCATCCGTCCGTCGGGGACCGAGCCCAAGATCAAAGCATACTATACCTCCACGGGCGCGACCCGCGAAGAGGCGGCGGCGGTCGACGCGAAGCTCTCGGCGGACTTCAAAAAAATACTGGGATTTTAGCCGTGGTTTTGCGCAGAATATGAAAAAAGGACTTGCATTTTTGCCAAAGCTGTGATAACATCTATATGTTATATTAAAATCGGGCTGGTATGCTGAAAGAGGTGAATAACGTGAAAGAGGGAATTCATCCGAAGTATGAAGCCACTACCATCAAATGCGCATGTGGCGAAGTGATAGAGACCCGCTCAACCAGAAAAGACATCAAGGTTGAAATTTGCTCCAAATGTCACCCGTTCTATACAGGAAGACAGAAGCTTGTTGACACCGGCGGACGTGTTGACCGCTTTAAGAAGCGCTTTGGTATGGGCAAATAAAGATTTCCTTTGGAAATCATGGATGCGATAGCCGCTGTGCGTTTTGTGCAGCGCCCGCCGTGCGGCGGAGCAAAGCTGCAAATAGGCTTTGGGCTATGGTTTTCAAACCGGTATCCACTGGCACGGCGAGAGCTGTTTGCCCGGCCGGATGCAGGGATAAAAAACAAACAAGTAGAGCGGTGTTTTCACAAACACCGCTCTTTTGGTTGCCTGCGGAATTCGATTTCCGTGGGCAGCCCGCTGAAGGAGGCGCATGCCCGTGACGGAATACAAGACCATTGCCGCGTATGCGGCGGACGAGTTTACCGAGCGCAAATCGAGGTTTATTGGCCATATCAGCCCTGCCGAAACCGAGGAGCAGGCGCTTGCCTTTGTGCAGGAAATGCGGACCAAGCACCGCGACGCGACGCACAACGTCTTTGCGTTTATCCTGCGGGGGCAGGGCATTCGGCGCTGCAGCGATGATGGGGAGCCGCAGGGGACCGGCGGCGTGCCCGTGCTGGACGTGCTTGAACGGGAAGGGCTGGTGAATGCCTGCGTGGTTGTCACCCGGTATTACGGCGGCATCCTGTTGGGCACGGGCGGGCTGGTGCGCGCCTATTCCCACGGCGCCAAGCTTGCGGTGGATGCGGCAAAAATTGTACACATGGCCCCTTGCAGCGTATTGCGGCTTTCGTGCGACTACAGCTTCTACGGCAAGCTGATGAACCTGCTGCCGGACTACCGCGCGGCGGTGCTGGAATCGGATTTCGGCGTGCTGGTCACGCTGCGGCTGCTCATGCGCTCCGAGCTGCGCGAGGCTTTTATAAAAGAGGTTACAGACCTCTCCGCGGCGCTGGTGGCGCCCGAGCTGCTCGAGGAGAAATTTGCGGATATGGCATAAGCGGCCATACGGGGCGCCTGCCTGTCATAATATACTGAAATGATAAGGATTGCTGATTGCAAGTTGTGCAAACAGCAGAAGTTTTCTATAAACCTGACGAATCAGAAGGAATTTTGCCGGTGCGCGCAGTATATACTCTGCAGAAGGAGTTTTTGCGCGCCCGGCATTTGCCGCCTTTGGGACGGACGCCGGGCCAGGGGGTGAAAGTATGACGATTCGCGAGCACACCGAATGGGTGGAACGGCAGACCCTGCAGCCGGCGGCCACCTGTGCCGCCGACTCCAAGGGGCGTCTGCGGCCGCAGGCCGAATGCGAATACCGCACGGCGTTTGCGAGGGACCGGGACCGCATTATGCACTCCAAGGCGTTTCGCCGCCTCAAGCAGAAAACGCAGGTGTTTCTGGCGCCGGTCGGCGACCACTACCGCACCCGCATGACCCACACGCTTGAGGTCGCGCAGATCGCCCGCACGATATCCCGCGCGTTGCGGCTCAACGAGGACCTGACCGAGGCCATCGCGCTGGGACACGACCTCGGGCACACGCCGTTTGGTCATGCCGGGGAACGCGCGCTGAACGACGTGGCCTCGCTGCACTTCTCCCATCACGAACAGAGCCTGCGGGTTGTCGACCTGCTGGAACGGGACTTTGCGGGGCTGAACCTGACGTTTGAGGTGCGCGACGGCATCTTGCACCATCCGCGCAGCATGCCTCCGGCCGCGACGGCCGAGGGCCGCGTGGTGACGATTGCGGACAAGATTGCCTATATCACCCACGATATCAACGACGCGACGCGCGCCGAGATTCTGAAAATGTCGGACATACCGTGCGAAATCCGCGCGGTGCTCGGCGAGACCACCAGCGAAATCATCACCGCCTTTGTGCGCTCGCTGGTGCAAAACAGCCGGGGGACGGATATCCGTTTTGACGGCACGGTTGATAAGGCCTACAACGACATTCTGGGCCACCTCTACCGCACGCTCTACCGCGACCCGATTGTCAAGGGCGAGCAGAACAAATGCGTCAATATTATCAAGCAGCTCTATCTCTATTATATGGAGGACGCCCGGCGCATCCCGCCTGAATATGCCGTGATTATCGATAGCGAGGGGCTCGAACGCGCCGTCTGCGACTACATATCGGGAATGAGCGACGATTATGCGATCAACCGTTTCAACGAACTGTTTATTCCCAAGCATTGGAGCAAAGTATAGTAAATGGCGTTTTTGTTTTGCAGAAAGGGCAGAAATGAAACGCATGATCACAGATATAGAGGATTTCTACTGCGCGAAACGCAAGAAAACCAATATGTGTCGGTTGTGATCCCATGTATCCTGTATAAATTGGCCGCCCAGATGGGGTGGCGCAAGGCGGTCAAGGCAAACGGCGGCACGTGGAAGGACTTGGGGAACAAGCCCGAGTGAAGTTTCCTCGAATCCATGTGGGCAGCCGCGCGGACGCATACGGCGTTTTTTGGTTCGATCCAAACAATGGGAAGCCTGCGGCTTCCTGTTTGCATACGCACAAACCGGCTGAAAAGGGGGACGGGCTATGGCCATTGCACAGGAATTTTTAGAGCAGCTCAAAGACCGCAACGACGTAGAGTCTGTTGTTTCAAGTTATGTCAACCTCAAGCGCGCCGGCCGCAACCTCGTGGGGCTCTGCCCGTTCCACAACGAGAAAAGCCCTTCGATGGTGGTGTATAACGACACCCAGTCGTTTTACTGTTTCGGCTGCGGCGCGGGCGGCGACGTCATTACGTTTATTAAAAAAATAGAGAACCTGGACTATATTGAGGCGGTGCGGCTGCTGGCCGCGCGCGCCGGGCTGCAGATGCCCGAGGAGGGGCGGGACGACCGCACCGCGCGTCTGAAAAAGCGCATTTATGAAATCAACCGGGAAACCGGCCGGTTTTACCACGCGCAGCTCATGAGCGAGCAAAACAAACACGCGCTGGCCTATCTGACCGGGCGTGGCCTGTCGGTGCGGACGATTCGGCGGTTTGGGCTGGGATATGCCCCCGATTCCTGGGACGCTCTTACCCGCCACCTGCGCGGCAAGGGCTACAGCGACGAGGAGCTCTATGCGGCGGCCGTTGTCGGCCGGGGCCGCAGCGGCTCGGTGTATGACCAGTTCCGAGGCCGTGTGATGTTTCCAATCATTGATCTGCGCGGCAACGTGATCGCCTTTGGCGGCCGCGTGATGCAGGGCAGCGGGCCAAAGTATTTAAATTCGCCGGATACGCCGGTGTTTAAAAAGAGCCGCAACCTGTTTGCGCTGAACTTTGCCAAACAGTCCGCCGAGCCGTATTTGATTCTTGCAGAGGGCTATATGGATGTAATTGCGCTGCACCAAGCGGGATTCACAACCGCCGTTGCAACGCTCGGCACCGCGCTGACGTCCGAGCAGGCGCGCTTGGTCTCCGGCTATGTGTCCAAGGTGATGATTGCCTATGACAGCGACGAGGCCGGGCAAAAGGCGACCAGGCGCGCAATCGGCATCTTTTCGGATACCGGCGTGGAGGTCAAGGTGCTGAAGATCGAGGGGGCGAAGGACCCCGACGAGTATATCAAATCCTTTGGAGCAACGCGTTTTAAGCTGCTGCTGGAGGGCAGCGCGGGCGCCGTGGAATTCGAGCTGGCGAGGGCGCGCTCCAAGGTGGATGCATCGACCGAGCAGGGCAAAGTGGCGTTTTTAAGGGACGCGGCTGCCATTTTAAGTGAAATCCGCAACCCAATTGAGCGGGACGTGTATACCGCCAAACTCGCGGAGGAGCTGTCGGTCTCCAAAGAGGCGATTGCGCTCTCGGTTCAGAATATTTTGAAAAAGAAAGTAAAGGATTTAAAGAGAAAGCAAAGCCGTGAGCTGCGGCTGTCGGTTTCCGGGGTGGACAAACTCAATCCCGAAAGGGCGCAGCACATGCGCGCCGCCGCAAGTGAGGAAAAGCTCATCGCGCTGCTGTTTAAAAATCCGGATTATCTGGACGGCCTGCTGGAGAAAATGAAGCCGGACGATTTTGTGACCGCGTTTAACCGCGGGCTGTTTGAAAAAGTGTGCAATCTGATCCAAACGGGCGCCACGCCAAGCCTGAGCCTGCTTGCTGGCGTGCTCACCGACGAGGAGATGGCCAGACTCAGCGCCATGCTTGCGGGCAGCGAACAGATGACGTTCACAAAGCAGCAGGCGTTTGACTATATCGACGTGATCTTTGAGGAAAAGAAAAAGCTCACAGCGAACGACATCGCCAATATGGACGACGGCCGCCTGCAGGATTTTATTGAAGACCTGCGGCGCAAAAAGAAGTAGGAAAGTGAAAAACGGCCGCGTGTGGGCCGCAGATTTAAGGGGAGTATAGCTTTATGAGCAACAAACTCGACAGGAAATCCGTCATTCGTAACCTGATTGAAACCGGCAGGAGCAAGGGAAAGCTGACGGCGAAGGAGATCGACGACGCACTGGAAGAGTTCAATATCGACATCGACAGGATGGACAAAATCTACGACACAATCGAGGGCTTTGGTATCGAGATCGTAATGGATTTCCCGCGCCACGCCGGGGGCGAGGGGGAGGAGGATACCGATGTGGCCTCCAGCAATGAGGACCTGGAGGTTGCGCTCTCCACCGAGGGCATCAACATCGACGACCCTGTCAAAGTATACCTTAAAGAGATTGGGCGGGTGCCGCTTCTGACCAGCGAGGAGGAGATCGAGCTTGCCACCCGTATGGCGCAGGGCGACCCCTATGCGCGCAAACGCTTGTCCGAGGCCAACTTGCGTCTTGTGGTGAGCATCGCAAAGCGCTATGTCGGTAGGGGTATGCAGTTTTTGGATCTGATCCAGGAGGGAAACCTCGGCCTGATCAAGGCGGTTGAAAAGTTTGACCACACCAAGGGCTATAAATTTTCCACCTATGCAACCTGGTGGATCCGCCAGGCGATCACCCGCGCGATTGCCGACCAGGCCCGCACCATCCGCATCCCGGTGCATATGGTGGAAACCATCAACAAGGTCAAAAAGGTCAGCAGCCAGTTGCTGCACAAAAATGGGCACGAACCGACGGCCGAGGAGGTTGCCAAGGAGATTGATATGCCGGTGGATAAAGTGCGCGAGATCATGCGCGTTGCACAGGAGCCGGTTTCCCTCGAAACCCCGATCGGCGAGGAAGAGGACAGCCATCTCGGTGACTTCATCCCGGACGACGACGCGCCCGCGCCGGCCGAGGCCGCGTCGCATACGCTGCTCAAAGAGCAGCTCAGCGAAGTGCTGCAAACGCTGACGCCGCGCGAGGAGAAGGTGCTGCGCCTGCGGTTTGGCCTGGAGGACGGCCGTTCCAGAACGCTCGAAGAAGTTGGCAAGGAGTTCAACGTAACGCGCGAGAGAATCCGCCAGATCGAGGCCAAAGCGCTGCGCAAACTGCGCCATCCGAGCCGTTCCAAAAAAATTAAGGATTTCCTTGATTAACTTGACATTGGATACGCACTTTACTATACTAATGATAGGGGAATGGTAGAAATTTAAGGAGTCAGTACAATGCATATTACACTTGAATCGGATTATGCAATCAGAATTGTGCACTGCCTGTGTAAAAACGGCAAACGTATGGATGCGCGCACAATCTCTGAAAGCACAGGCGTTACCCTGCGGTTCTCGCTGAAAATTCTGCGCAAGCTGGTTTCCAGCAAAATCATACGCTCTTTTAAAGGGTCGCAGGGCGGCTATGAAATCACGAAGAACCCCGGGGAAATATCGCTGCGCGAGGTGATCGAGGTGGTAGAGGGGCCTTATCAGCTCAGCCGGTGTTTGAATCCCGAATATTTCTGCACAAGGGAGAAAAACAAACCTTGCAAGGTGCAGAAGACCTTTGCCGACATTTCCGACATGGTGCGCGAGAAGCTCGCGAGCGTGACATTTGCAGATTTGTTAGACGGTTGACGTACATAAGTCCGCCAGGCCGGATGGCCGGCAGGCTTGGAATACGGCGTAAAAGGGGAAACGGCGCATCATGCGCCGTTTCCCCTTTGCACATTTTTACTGTTTCTTGGGTGGATAGGGCTTGGGTTCATCGGTCAGATCCATGATGTAATCCAAGCTGGTCCTGTAGAACTTCGCCAGTATCATGAGGTTTTCGCAGGTTGGCAGACGCTCGTCGTTTTCGTATTTAGATAGGATGCTCTGATTGATACCGGTTTTCATCTGCAGGCTAATTTGTGTCAATTGATGCTTTTTGCGGAGTTTTTTCAGGTTTTCCATATTCACCACCTCTATTATGCCATTATGTCATACAAACCCCTTGACAAATATGACAATACGACATATAATATAGAATATGATAAATTGTCATAAAAATTCAGCGCAATTGTGTGTTTTATATGGAGTTGGTCATTTTCTTTTTCAGCCTTTTCTGTACATTTTCTTATTGTTTTCCATTCAAACAAGAAGAGCCGCTGCCAGTACTGGCAGCGGCTCTCCTTGTTTACATGGAAACCGGGCTGGTATTTCCGCTCCTTTTGCTCTGCTGTTGTATTGAGTTTTAACCGGTATATCTTGAAAAACGAGAAGAATTGACAAAAAATCAGCGTCATATATCCAATATATACAACGTGATTATCATATATTTAGGAATAATTTTGTCGATATTTTGTTGACATGGAAATCAAAACAAGGTATATTAATAGAAAAAGACATGATTTTCTAAATTTGATGCACATTTCGGAAGTTCTGAAAATGGCAGAAGCATTGGAAAATCAGTAGGACTGTACGCAGGCGCCGGCACAATCGCGGTGGTGCGCCTGCTCTGACGGAAAGAGGAGAGGAAGAATATGAAATTAAAACAAAAAATCTGTTCGGCACTTGTGGCGTCTGCGCTTTTGCTGTCGATGTATGCGGTCTCGGCGTCGGCTTCCGCCGCGCAGAATTTTGCAGATTCGCTGCCGCCGGTGGCGGATATCAATCCCGACGCTCCAGATATTGATTTTGAAGTGACTAGGGAAGACCTGAAATTTTGTCTGGAGTATTTTGAGAAACTGAATCCCCTAGACATTGCGGACGAGAGCTATGCTGCGATTAAAGCAGAGGCAAATAAGATCCAAGAACTTCTGAAAAAAGAAAATTTGACGCAGGAGGAGATGGCGTCCGCTCTTGAAGGGTTCTTCCTTTCTCTGCACAATGCGCTGTATAGCAGAGACTATATCGCTAGAGATATGGAAAATATAGATACTTGGTATGCAGAAGAAATTGACGAGAGCCTTTACAGAGAAGACAGTCTTGCAGCGCTTAAAGAGGCGATGCAGAATGTCCATGCCCTGCTGGCTGACCCCAATAGCAATATTGAGGAGCTCAACACCGCTTATCAGGCGGTATACCAGGCAATCTTAAATCTGGACTATAAGACCGTCAGCAGCGCAAAAGGGCTGCTGGGCGCTGTTATTCAGTATTTCGACGGAAATCCTGAAAATTGCTTCTATGGCACTGGCAGTGAAGCCTTCCGACCGATTTTTGCAGAGATCAAAGCGGTTTATACGGATAAGGACGCAACGGACGAAGAACTCAGCGACGCGCTGCTTGAGCTGATCAGATCCGCAAAGATCTGCGGCCTTTCCAATACGGGCGTGAGTGGAATTGCTGTTGCAATCAACAACTTTGTAAAGGATACCGTGAAATTATCCAAGTATCCCGAAGCGCTTGTTACGGAATACCGTGGCGCCATTGGGGAACTAAAAAAAGTGCTCTCGGATAAAGAGTTTTTGTCGGACAAAATTATTGCTGCGGTAAACAGGCTCGGAAGCTCTGTCGACGCATTGTTCACTTACAAACTGGAAGAGGAAAAGCCCAAGCCCAAACCGCCGATTGTTAAACCCGACAACGATAAAAAGCCGAACAACCAAAGCTCCGGCAGCAAGAACCCGGCAACTGGGGACGCGTCCAACACGGCGCTGCCGCTTGCCGTTCTGGGCCTCTCCGCAGTGGCGGTTGCCCTTGGCAAAAAGAAAGACAAATAAGCTTCCGCTGTATGGCGGTTGTATAGAAGAGCATGCAAAAGGTTTCGGAAACTGCTTTCCGAAACCTTTTTTGCTGAGACCGCAAAAACAAGAGGAGCCGCATGCACAGCGGCTCCTCTTGTTTTCTATGCAGAATCTTTTTTAATGGTTTAAGAAGTTTTCAACGATAAATTTCGGGCGTTTTTTGACCTCTTTATAGATCTTCCCAACGTATTCCCCGATCACGCCGAGCGACAGCAACTGAATGCCGCCAATCATCCAGATGGACGATATAGTGCCGGTCCAACCGGGCACGGTATACCCAAACAGCTTTACAAAGAAGAAATACAGCAGCGCCAGGATGCTGCAAAGAAAGATGATAAAACCGAGCGAGGTGATGATGCGGATGGGCTTGACGGAAAACGAGGTGATGCCGTCGAAGGCAAACGAGAGCATCTTTTTGAGCGGGTATTTGCTCTCCCCGGCAAAACGCTCGCTGCGCTCGTATTCCACGGTGGACCACTTAAAGCCGATCAGCGGCACGATGCCCCGCAAAAACAGGTTGCACTCCTCAAAGTGGCTGAGCTCGTCGAGCGCGCGCCTGCTCATCAATCGGTAATCCGCGTGGTTATAGACGATATCCACACCCAGCGCTTTCATCAGTTTGTAAAAAAACTGTGCGGTACTGCGCTTAAACCAGGAATCGGTTTCCCGTTTGCTGCGCACGCCATAGACGATTTCGCTGCCCTTCTCGTGCTCTTCCAGCATGCGGTCGATCGCGTCAATGTCGTCTTGCAGGTCGGCGTCGAGGGAGATCGAAAGGTCGCAGTATTCTTTGGCAGTCATAAGGCCGGCCAGCAAGGCGTTTTGATGACCGCGGTTGCGCGAGAGCTTGAGGCCTGCAATGTCCGTATGCGCCGCGTGCAGCGCCGAAATGATGGCCCAGGTTTGATCCCGGCTGCCGTCGTCCACAAACAGGATACGGCTGTCTGCGCCGATGCGGTTTTCGTCCCGCAGCCGCGCAAGCTTTTCGGTGAGCCGCTTTGCGGTTTCAGGCAGCACCTCCTCCTCATTGTAGCAGGGGACGACAATATACAGCGTTTTCATAAGACGGGAATACCTCCTTTGGTGCGTGCCGGACCCGCCGGCATGGACGGCCCCGGTGGGTGAATGGGAACACATGTCCCTGTGTTTAGTCTTCAGAAAAGGGTTCGGATTGCTCGTCGGGCAGAGAAACGGGAGGCGGCGCCTGCTGCGCATCGCGGCGTCGTTTCAGCACGGCAAACGACGCAAGGTAGAGCACAAAGATTCCCAGGGCCGCCAGAGAGACCATCCCACCGGTTTTAAGCCCGGGCGTTTCGTAATCAAAGCGGATCTCGCTCGTGCCCGGCGGGCACTTCACGGCCATGAACCCGACGTTGACCTTTTCGACCAGAGCGGTTTCGCCGTTTACCGTCGCCGACCAACCCTCGTCGTAGGGAACGCTGAAAAATACGAGTTTGCTTGTATCGAGCGTAATTTCTGCGCTGAACCCATGGTTGTCAATCGTAAACGACGAGCAGGTTTGCCGCTTGCGGTTTGCAACGTCTGCGTCGTAGGCTTCATTGGAGAAGTCGGTCAGCGCATCGTCGGATATCTTTTGCACGGTCTCGCGGTTGCGCATCATCTGTTCGGTGGTCAGATAGACGGTCCGCAGCATCGCGCGGTCGCGATAGGTCTCGTTCACGGAGTCGAGCTGTCCTTCGTCCATATAGTAGTCGTAGGTGAAGCCCATTGGCAGGTAGTTTTGGTTTTCGTAGATTTTGAACCCGTTCTGGCTGTCAAAGTAGGTGAAGCCGTGCATCGGGCTGTACTCCTTGTCCTCCTCGCAGAACAGGTATTTGACACTGGTGAGCGCACGCAGACCCAGGTGGCTTTGATCCGGCCGCGAGCCGACGCCGCGTTCCACTCCAATCTTTGGATAGAACTCCATGACCGAGGCGGGCACGATGCTGTGGAATGCCTGAATCGTGGGCATTTGCCAGAACATGGCCTGGTTGTCCATGCCGTCGTAAACGTCCACACGGTAGAATGAATCCTCCGGCAAACTGACTTTATCGCCGCCGCGGATGCCGTTTTGGATCACAAACTGGTCATGGTACGAGTTGGTTTTGCCCGTGGCGATAAAAAAGATCGAGTAAATCATCGTGATTGCCATGGTAAAACCGGTCAGCATTCGAGCAAACTGCCGGTCCTCGCGCAGGTGCTTGAATAGGATAAACACAATCAACACCGATAGGCCCGCAATGGCGACATAGGCCCAGAACCTCTCGGGATAGGCCTCGATGCCAATGGTCCACTTCCCGTTGACCTTGTTCGGTGTAAGCCCGATGGCCAGCGAGATCGCCAGCGTGATGCCCGCAGTCCACTTGATACCGGATTCCCAGTCGGCTCCCGCGTCCTCGAGCGCCATGCCCGTTGCGAGCGCCATAATCAGCACCGGCATATAGAACCAGCGCGCGTAGTAGGCGCTGTTGAACAGAAAAAACATACTGTTGAGGCCTGGAATCAGCGCCATCACCGTGCAGATGATCAGAAGCCGCTTGATGAAGTGCTTGCCCTTTGTCTTGCAAAGCGCGATTACGCCTGTCATGCCGACGAGCGGCAGCCAGCCGCCGATCGAAGCCCACTTTGCGTCTGCGTCCGGGAAGAAGTTGGGGCGCGCGGGCAGGTCGGGCGGGAAGAAAAAGGTTTGGAGAATGTTGAAATACCGCTGCTCGTGGGAATAGACCCAAAAGTTCCAGCCCCAGAGAATATTGTCGGTTCTGGGGTTGCCCAAAATCGCCAGAATCGAGGGCAACAGCAAAAAGGCCGCACCGAGCAGACCGAGCACCGCTTCAAAGGCCAGCCAGAAAAACTTTTTCAACGTAACCAGAAAGTCTCCGCAGCCGACGCGCACCAAGAAGTAGAGGATTACAAACACAACCTGCCCTGCAAAGAAGAAGTAGTTGACAACGCAGTTGAGACAGACCGCAAGCGCGAAAAAACCGCGGCGGTTGTTCTGCATATACTCCTCAAGCGCGAGCAGCAGCAGCGGGAAGAATGCCATGGGTTCGTGGAAGTGGTTGAAGAACACGTTGTAAATTGAAAAGCCCGAAAAGGCATAGAGCATGCTGCAAAGCACCGCGAAGTCGGTGTTTTTGACGAATCTTTTGATAAACGCATAGGCGGTCACGCCGCATACGGACATCTTGAGCACCAGCAGTGGCGCGATCAGATAGGGCACCACCTCGCTTGGGAACGGGATGGTGAGCCAGAAAAACGGGCTGCCCAGCAGATAGAAGCTATAGGACCCGATGAAGTTGACGCCGAGATCGGTGTTCCAGTTCCAAAAAAGATTGCCGTCGCGCACCGCGTCGTGCGCCAGGGTGTAAAACGGGATCTGTTGGACGTTGAAGTCGCCATAGAACAAAAAATAGCCGCCGTCATAGATGATAAACGGCAGAAAGATCACAGCGCCGGTAAGCAGGCAGAGCAGAAAGACGCGCAAATAGCCGTTTTTGGGTTTGGGGGGCGCGTATTCCGCCGCCGCAGGCGCCGTCCGTGTAAAAATACTCATGCGTTGTCAGACACCTCCAGTGGTACGGATTCCGTGGACGGTAAAACCTCGCTGTTCTCGGCGCGCACGGCGGGCGGCTCGGACAACAGCGTTTTCACCGAAACATAGAAGGAAAAAACATAGAGCAGGACATTGAGGACCGATAGGACGATGAAGATGGTGTCGTACTGCACAAACCACGCCGTATCCTGTCCCTGCACGACCCTTGTGAACAAGAAGAATTGATTGAAAAAAACCATTGCCGACTGCAGCAGATAGACCACAAAGAGCTGTCCGCTGCGGTTGCGCATGCTGGCGACCAGACAGAAGATCAACGCGGGAATCTGGTAGCGTTCGTGCATCCGGGTCATAAACATGAAAATGGACTGCATCAGCAGAAACGATACCGTCCAGGGACACCGGGTTTTGCCCTTTGCGTAGGCAAGCACCGTCCCTGCCAGTATGGCCAGCGCAAACACGATTGAAACAGCCTGGATCGTAATGCTGCCGACAAGCGGCGTATTGTCCAGCACGCCGTTTAAGCCCGACGCGCCATAGATATTGGCCGCGTTGAAGGTGGCATAGGCGTATTTGCCGAAGCCGCCGAAATAAACCCGCAGCGGCAGATCCCAGCCGCTTTGCAGCATAAAAGGAAGAAACACGAGCAGCCCCGTGGCGGCTCCTGCGCCGAGCGAAGCCAGCGACTTGGAGAGTTTGTTCTTGCTCAGCAGCTCCAGCAGGAAAACCGGCGCAAAGTAGGCGCACTGGAACTTGGTGAGACAGGCGAGACCAAACAATACGCCGGCCCAAACTGGCCGCTTGTCCTCGAGCGTATAGAAACAGAGAAGCAGAAAAAAGATCATCAACGAGTCGGTTTGGCCCCAGTTGGCACAGTTGAAAAGAATGGCGGGATTCACAGCCCAGGTCGCGGCGCAGAGCAGCGCGGCGGCGCGCGAATGGCGACGCAGTACAAAATAGATCAGCACAATGGTCGCCGTATCGAAGATGATCGGAAAAAACTTGAGCGCGAGCATCAAATATGGACCAAAACTCTGGATGGCGGGCATCTTCACAAAAAATCCCGCCAGATAGAGCGGGAACAGATAGAGCGGCGGATAGTCCAGCCGTCTAACGTGGTCATAGGCGTTGAAGAGACCATCGTGCACGCCGGTTGACCAGTCCACATAGTAGTCGAGGTCGAAATAGTGCACGGTATTGTAGGCAGTGCACAGGCGCAGCAGCAATCCAAATGCCACAAAGGCAATCAAAAACAGTGCCACCTGCTTTTTTCCAATTTTGATTCTGAAAACTTCCACAGCGTCGTTGTCCCCCTGTTCCGGGCCTGTCCCGTTGCGCCGAAGGCCCCGGCGTATATTCCTGTGCACCGGGCAGGCAGATATTGATACTAGTATACCATACAAACCCCATTATAAAAAGTTTTTTACAGGAACTATAGAAACATTTAACAATTTGCGCCGCTGCTGGGACCGGCCTCCGCCGCTCTGACAGTTGGGTCGTTGTTTTTGCCATATTAATAGGAAAGCGCTGCTTTTTTACAATTTGGATCTTGCATGCCGGTTTTGAATGGGATATGATAAACAATAACTGCCGCACGAGAGTGCGGCCCGCGCGGAGGCGCGGCAAACGCGGAGCGTTTGGTTTTTGTTTTTTAACAGGCGTCCCGCGGCGAATGCCGCGCCATGCGGATGCATGGGCAAATCGGGGATTTGCGGACGCAGTTATAAACAATAACTGCCGCACGAGAATGCGGCCCGCGCGGAGGCGCGGCAAACGCAGAGCATTTGGTTCTTGTTTTTTAACAAGCGTCCTGCGGCGAATGCCGCGCCATGCGGATGCATGGGCAAATCGGGGATTTGCGGACGCAGTTTTAAACAATAACTGCCGCACGAGAATGCGGCCCGCGCGGAGGCGCGGCAAACGCGGGGCGTTTGGTTCTTGTTTTTTAACAGGCGTCCCCCTATATGGATGCGAAGAAATTTCACAAAGCGCCTCCATTTTGCGTGGCTCCGCAGCGAGTGTTCCAAATTTTGCGAGGAGATTTGTGGAACCTATACAAATACGGACAAATGCTACCCCGCGGATAATTTTAAATTTGACAAAACAGGGGCCTCCATGTAAAATATAGTCTGGGTACATATTGAAGGCTACATTGAACTTTGTTATAGAGGTGAACAATTCATGGGTTTTTTGGATAATTTATTTGGCTCGTACAGCAAGCGCGAGCTCAAGCGCATCGACCCCATTCTCAAATCGGTCCTGGCGTTGGAAGAGGAGTACGCCGCCATGAGCGACGAGGAACTCAAGGCCTGCACGCCCAAGCTCAAGCAGCGCCTTGCAGACGGAGAAACGCTCGACGATATTTTGCCGGAGGCGTTTGCCACCTGTAGAGAGGCGTCCTGGCGCGTGCTCGGCATGAAGCACTTCCCGGTGCAGGTCATCGGCGGTATTGTGCTGCATCAGGGCCGTATTGCGGAAATGCGCACCGGTGAGGGTAAAACCCTCGTGGCGACGCTTCCGTCCTATCTCAACGCGCTGAGCGGAAAAGGCGTGCATATCGTCACGGTCAACGACTACCTTGCGCGCCGCGACTCCGAGTGGATGGGTAAGATCCACCGGTTCCTGGGCCTCAAGGTCGGCCTGATTGTGCACGACCTCGACAACGAACAGCGCCGGGAAGCCTATAACTGCGACATCACATACGGCACCAACAACGAGTTTGGCTTCGACTACCTGCGCGACAACATGGTGATTTATAAAAAGGACAAGGTGCAGCGCGACGTGCACAACTTTGCCATCGTCGACGAGGTCGACTCGATCTTGATCGACGAGGCGAGAACCCCGCTGATTATCTCCGGCCCGGGCGAGAAGTCCACCGAGATGTATGTCATCAGCGACCGCTTTGCGCGCGGGCTGACCATGCAGAAAATCACCGAACTTGACGAGAAGGAAGACCAACACCAGAGCTCTGAGGCCGATTACATCGTGGATGAAAAGGCAAAGACCGCCACGCTTACGCCCAACGGCGTGAAAAAAGCCGAGAGCTATTTTAATATTGACAACCTCATGGATGCCGAGTATATCACGATCCAGCACCACATCAACCAGGCCAGCAAGGCGCGCGGCGTGATGACCCGCGACATCGACTACGTCGTCAAGGACGGCGAGGTCATCATCGTCGACGAGTTCACCGGCCGTTTGATGGAGGGCCGCCGCTACAACGAGGGCCTGCACCAGGCCATCGAGGCAAAAGAGGGCGTCAAGGTTGAAAGAGAATCCAAAACCCTGGCGACCATCACCTTCCAAAACTACTTCCGTATGTATAAAAAGCTCTCGGGTATGACCGGTACGGCCATGACCGAGGAATCCGAGTTCCGCCAGATTTATAAACTGGACGTCATCGACATTCCAACCAATAAACCCGTGCTGCGTATCGACAACAACGACGCGATTTACAAGACCGAAAACGGTAAATTTGGCGCCGTAATCGAGCAGATCATCGAGTGCAGCGAGACCGGGCAGCCGGTATTGGTCGGTACGGTCTCGATTGAAAAATCCGAGCATCTGAGCAAAATGCTCAAGCGCCGCGGTATCAAACACAACGTGCTCAACGCGAAAAACCATGAGAAGGAAGCGGAGATCATCGCGCAGGCCGGCAAGCTCGGCGCGGTTACGATTGCTACCAACATGGCCGGACGCGGTACCGACATCATGCTCGGCGGTAACGCCGAATATCTCGCAAAGGATGAGATGCGCAAACAGGGCTTTGAGGAGCGGCTGATCTCCGAGGCGACGGCGTTTGGCGATACCGAGGACGAGGACATCCTCCACGCCAGAAAGACCTTCAAGGAACTCGAAGAGAAGCACAAAAAGCTGATTAAGTTCGAGGCGGAGAAGGTGATCCAGGCGGGCGGCCTGTTTATCATGGGCACCGAGCGCCACGAGTCCAGGCGAATCGACAACCAGTTGCGCGGCCGTGCCGGCCGTCAGGGCGACCCGGGTGAAAGCCGGTTCTTCCTCTCGCTTGAGGACGACCTCATGCGCCTGTTCGGCGGCGAGAGAATCCAGAACATGTTTGCCACGATGGGCATTGATGAAAACCAGCCCATCGAGAACAAAATGCTCACCAACGCCATCGAAAACGCCCAGAAGAAGGTGGAGGGCCGCAACTTTGCAATCCGTAAGAACGTGCTGCAATTCGACGACGTTATGAACCGCCAGCGCGAGATCATCTACGACCAGCGTTCCAAGGTCCTCAACGGGGAAGACCTCAAGGAGTATATTGTCAAGATGATCGAGGAGTCGGTGAGGAGTACTGTCGACCAGTTTATCAACGACGACGAGGTGCGCGACAACTGGAACATCGACGGCCTGCGCAACCACTATCTCGGCTTCTTGACCAAGGAGGACGACTTCCAGTTCGACACCGAGCAGCTTTCGCTGCTCGAGAAGTCCGAGCTGGTGGACACCCTCAAGGAGCGCGCGCTCGAGATTTACAACAAGCGCGAGGAGGAGTTCACGCCCGAAGTCATGCGTGAGCTCGAGCGCGTGGTCATGCTCAAAATTGTCGACACCAAGTGGATGGACCACATCGACGCGATGGAGGAGCTCAAGCGCGGCATCTACCTGCGCTCGTATGCGCAGAAGGACCCGGCGGTTGAATTCCGCTTTGAAGGCTTCGAGATGTTCGACGAAATGATTAACAGCATCCGGGAGGACACCGTCCGCCTGCTGCTGACGATCCACATCTCTCCGGAGCACCTGCCGCAGCGCGAGCAGGTGGCCAAACCGCTGGAGGCCCACCATGGCGACGGCAGCGAACCCGCCAGAAAAGAACCCGTGAAAAAGGCTGCGGAGCCGGGCCCCAACGACCCGTGTCCGTGCGGCAGCGGCAAAAAATATAAAAAGTGCTGCGGCAACAGCACAGAGGAATAGAGCGCGGGTGACGCCCGCGGGAGAGGCGGCGTTTGCCGGCAGTTTGTTCCCGGAAACGGGACGAGCCGGCAGGAGCCGCCTTTCTCTGTCCACAATCTCTGTCAAAATTACTAAATTTCCTGTAAAATCTGCAGCAGGTTTGAGGGGCGTCCCGCTTGCAAGTTGTCCCGTTGCATATTATAATAGATCTGTGTAAGGAATGTGCCAGCTGGCATACCAAACCGAAAGGAGTACCGATATGAACTATTCTCATGAAGTAGAGAGAATGTGTGTTCTCACAAAAGGTCCAAATCACGGTCCTGCGCCGATCCCGGAGGAAGGCAAATGGGTCAAAGCATATGAAATCAAAGACATTTCCGGTCTGTCGCACGGCATTGGCTGGTGCGCGCCGCAGCAGGGCTGCTGCAAGCTCACCCTCAATGTAAAAGACGGCATTGTTGAAGAGGCGCTCGTGGAAACGCTGGGCTGCTCGGGCATGACGCATTCGGCCGCTATGGCGGGCGAGATCCTGCCGGGCAAAACCATCCTGGAAGCGCTCAATACCGACCTCGTCTGCGACGCAATCAATGTTGCCATGCGCGAGATCTTTAAACAGCTCGTATACGGCAGAACCCAGACGGCTTTCTCGGAAGGCGGCCTGCCGATCGGCGCCGGCCTTGAGGACCTGGGCAAGGGCCTGCGTTCGCAGGTCGGCACCATCTTCAGCACCAAGGCCAAGGGCGTCCGCTATATGGAGATGGCCGAAGGCTACATCCTTTCGGTTGCGCTCGATGAGAACAACGAAGCAATCGGCTATAAATTCGTAAGGCTTGGTAAAATGCTCGAGGATATCCGCCACGGTGTCAACCCCGCTGAGGCTTACAACAAAAATATCGGCACATACGGTCGCTATGATGGCGCTGCCAAATATATCGACCCGCGTGAAGAATAATCGGTAAGGAGGTAAACAACGTGGTACAATTTGAAGGTAAAGAGAGAAGAATGCCGAAAATCGAGAAATGTCTCGCAGAGTACGGCTTGGAATCTTTAGAGGCTGCCCGCGAACTCTGTCTTAAAAAAGGCATCAACGTGGAAGAGATCGTCAAAGGCGTGCAGCCAATCGCGTTTGAAAACGCCGTTTGGGCCTATACGCTGGGCACCGCTGTCGCGCTGAAAAAGGGCGCGGTCAAGGCGGCGGATGCTTCTGAAGCAATCGGTATCGGCCTGCAGGCGTTCTGCGTGCCGGGCTCGGTTGCAGAAACCAGAAACGTCGGCCTGGGCCACGGCAACCTCGGCGCCATGCTGCTCCGTGAGGAGACAAACTGCTTCTGCTTCCTCGCGGGACATGAGTCCTTCGCGGCGGCGGAGGGCGCAATCGGCATTGCGCGCACCGCAAACAAAGCCCGTAAAAACCCGCTCCGCGTCATCCTCAACGGCCTTGGCAAGGATGCGGCCTACATCATTTCGAGAATCAACGGTTTCACCTATGTGGAGACCGAGTATGACTTCGCGACCAGCGAGCTCAAAGTTGTCAGAGAAGTTCCGTTTTCCGATGGCGAGAAGGCAAAGGTCAAATGCTATGGCGCCAACGACGTTTTGGAAGGCGTTGCGATCATGAAGGCCGAGAAGGTGGACGTTTCAATCACCGGCAACTCCACCAACCCGACCCGGTTCCAGCACCTTGTTGCAGGTACCTATAAGAAGTGGTCGTATGAGAACGGCGTGAAATACTTCTCGGTTGCTTCGGGCGGCGGCACGGGCCGTACCCTGCATCCGGACAACATGGGTGCCGGTCCGGCTTCCTATGGTCTGACCGACTCGATGGGCCGCATGCATGGCGACGCGCAGTTTGCAGGCTCCTCCTCCGTACCGGCCCACGTGGAAATGATGGGCCTGATCGGCATGGGCAACAACCCGATGGTCGGCGCTACCGTGGCGTGCGCGGTTGCAGTGGAAGAGGCGAGCAGATAAGCTGTAGACCCGTACGATTACTGGTTTTTCTATTGAAAGAAGGCTCCTAGAGCAATTGCTCTAGGAGCCTTCTTTTTGTGTACCATATACGGCATATATGGGAGCCGGGAGCACCTGTTATGAAATATGCAGCGCATCAATCGGCTGAAGCCGGGAGGCCTTTGCCGCCGGATAGCTGCCAAACAGAATTCCGATGACCGCGCAGAAGGCGATTGCGGCAATGCCGACCGACCAGTTCATTTTAATGGAGGATCCGGCAACAAGGTTGTATACTTCGACTGCACCAAGCGAGAGAAGAAGTCCGGTCAATCCTCCTAGAACAGACAAAATGCAGGCCTCGCACAGGAACTGAAGCATAATATGCTTTCTTTTTGCGCCGACTGCCTTGCGAATACCGATCTCACTTGTGCGCTCGGTAACAGATACCAGCATGATGTTCATAATGCCGATGCCGCCGACAAGTAACGAAATAGCGGCAATGCCCGCAAGCAATAGGGACATCGTGTTGGTTACATCGTTCATGGTGTCCAGAACATCCGATTGATTGCTGACATTGTAGGCGTCCTCATCACGGGTAGCCTGCAAAAGAAACATCTCCACACTGCTGATGGCGGCATTCACCGTGTTTTCACTTGTTGCTTTGATATAGAAGCTGCTTACACTTGTTTGCCCGGTTATACGGGAAGCCGTAGAATAAGGAATTAGAATCTTGCTGTCATCCGAACCGGCAAGGCTTGAACCCTGCTCTTCCAATACCCCAACAACCTTGTAAACGCTGTCCCCAATAATGATTGTCCCGTCTACGGCATCCCATGTGCCAAACAGATCCATGGCGGCCTCGGCGCCGATCACACAGACATTTGTCTTCCATTCATTGTCGGATTCGACAATCTTTCTGCCTCGCTGAATGTCGATACTCTGCACATCAAAATAAGAGGGCGTAATGCCGACAATCGAATAATTACCGGTCTCACTGTTTTTCTTCACCGTCTGACTGGTGGAGATAATCGGTGCTACGCTGTCGATAGAAGAATACGATGCAAGACTTTCTACCGAATCAGCGGAAATGGATACATCCTCTCCAGATATGGTTGCGGCGATTTGCTGCGCGCCCATGCTGGAAACGCTGTCGGTAATCCCGGTCGTTGCACCCTGCGTGATGGATACGAGAATTACAACCGCCATGACGCCGATGATAATGCCGAGCATTGTCAGAAAGGAGCGCATTTTATTGTTGCAAATCGCCTTTAAGGAGAGCTTTACGATTTTCCTAGTCATCCTCGACCCTCCCTGTCACTGAGTATGCCATCACGCACATAAACCTTTCTGCCGGCCTGATTCGCCACATTGATGTCGTGGGTAATCAGAACAATCGTGTGGCCGTCATTCCATAAGCCCTTGATGATATCCATGATTTCTTTTCCGGATGAGGAATCCAAATTTCCTGTCGGCTCATCTGCCAAAATGATGGACGGCCGACTTGCCAGGGCACGGGCGATGGC
>CATNEU010000004.1 GCA_950097605.1 uncultured Oscillospiraceae bacterium
CCACCTGAACGTTTTCGCTCATCGGATGCTTTTTGCTCACGAGGATTAGCTGCCAATCGCCCTGGCTGTCCACGCCGCCGCCCGTCGGTTTGTCGCTGGAAACCTGCGTTTCCGTGGAAGGCGTCTTCGACGAGGAGTCCTCCGAGGCGGTCCCCTCATCGGACGAGGAATTGATTGACGGCTGGGAGGACGAACTGTCCGGCAAGCCGCTGCTTTCCCCCTCGTCCGGTTTCGCGCAGCCTGCCAAACTCAAAAGCATGCCCGCCAACACGATCCCGGCGACAATCGCCTTATAAACCCGATATAAACCATTCTTTTTATGCATATAGCCACTCCTTTGCCGTCGCACACCGGCACAGCATAACACGCGCTGTCTCGTGCGGGTATTGACAGCGCTTGTCCCCGATATCGTTCCGGCCATTGCCGGCCGGGGCTATTCTTCCTGCTTGAGCGCGTTGTAGTCAAACACGCCGACGGTCTGACCATTCTCTTTAAAAATGCGGGGTACGCGCTTGCCGACAATGCAGACCGTTTCATAGTTGATGGTGCCCGCCCAGGCGGCGAATTCATCCGTCGAGACCGCGGCGGGCTCCTCCCCGCCGAACACCGTGACAGTGTCCCCCTCCCGCACATCCGGGATGCCGGTCACATCGAGCATCAACTGGTCCATGCAGACCCTGCCGCACACCGGTGCGCGCTGTCCCGCCACCGCCATCACGGCTTTTCCGGCGCTCACGCGCGGATAGCCGTCGGCATAGCCGATGGGCACCGTTGCGATTCTGCGGACCTCCTGCGCGCGATAGACACGGCCATAGCTGACCGACGCGCCCGGTTCAATCTCCTTGAGCATCGAAATCACCGATTTGAGCTGCATCGCAGGCTTCAGGTCAATCCGCTTCCTGGTCGCCTCGCTGGGATGCAGGCCGTATAGGATGATGCCGGGGCGCACCATGTCGAGTTGCATCTCCGGATAATTCACCACCGCGGCGCTGTTGCAGCAGTGCCGCAGCGCAAAGGTAACGCCCTGCTCTTCGAGCAACCCGATGATCCGCATGAACTTCTCATACTGCCCGATGGTATAGGCGCGGCTTTCCTCGCCCGGCTCATCCGCAACCGCGAAATGGGTGAAGATCCCCTCGGCGTGCAACGCGGGCAGGCGGCAGATTTCTCTAATCTTCGCAGCCGCCGTTTGGTCCGGGTGCAGGCAGTTAAACCCGATGCGGCCCATGCCCGTGTCCACCTTGATATGGACGTCGAGCGCCACGCCCAGCGACACCGCCGCCTCGGACAGCTTGTTTGCATAGCTTTCGCTGAACACCGCCTGGGTGATGTGGTAGCCCGCGAGCTGGCCCACATATTCGGTCGGCGTGAACCCGAAAATCAGGATGGGCTCATAGATCCCCTGGCGGCGCAGGCTGACCGCCTCGTCGATATTGGAAACGCCAAAAAAATGCACGCCGCAGGCGATCAGCTTTTTGGCGACCGCGCCGTCTCCGTGCCCGTAGGCGTCCGCCTTCACAACGCCCATGATCCGGCAGCCGTCCCGCAGCTTTTTGCGAATCTGCCCCACGTTGTACGCAATGTGGTCAAGGTCGATTTCGGCCCAGCTCCTTCGGGAAAAATCAAACAACGCCAAACCCTCCAAAGTAAAGAAATAGGCGGCAGCCCGCATGGGCCCGCTAAAGCGGACGGGGGCCAAGGGCGGCTCCCGTCGCACAATCTATCGTATGCAGGCATCCCCGCTTCAGCGCACAACCTTCATGCTGATGCCCGCCACGTTCAGCACAATGGATAGTAAGATCAGTTCAAAGCCGAAACGGACCGAAGCCATCAGCAGGCCGGTTCCCAGCAGCAATATCAAAATCCCAACAACCAGACAAATCGTTCCCCATTTACGCAGCTTCATACCAGCGCCCCCTCTATTCAAAAGCCCGTTGCCCGGGCGAAACAAGCCAATTTGCCAGCCTACCGGCCCTTCCCTTCCAGGGGAACCGGCCGCGCTCCCTGCGAGCGCCCACGGCTGAAAAACTCAATATGAGTTTATTATAAACCTTTTTAACGCAAATTTCATTAATTTAACGTGAAAAAAGGCGAGGGGAAGTGGGTTATTTTATGGACGGAATAATTGGGAAGGAAATTTCACAAAGTGAAGCCGTCTGCCTTCATCCAAAACGCCGGCCGCACGCAACGGCCATACGTTCAAGATGGTCGAGGCATATCCTATTTGTTCACTTGCCTTTTATCGGTTCTCCACAAGATAATCCAGCGAAACAGGAAAGACATCCGCAATTTTAAGCAGAACCTCCAGTTTGGGTTCCCGCATCATCCACTCATAATTTTGATAGGCCTTTTCGGTGACGTCGCAATAGATGGCAACCTCACGCTGCGTAAATCCATGTTCTGTTCTGCACAGTTGTAAACGTCTTGCCAAAATATCTCTCATAACCTATCCCCTACAATTGTTCTTTCCATAACAAAAAAGGAGCCGTCTCATCCGGCCGGCCTGCCCGGTCCGATGAGACGGCTCCTCTATATAAGCCGACGAAGCAGCTTCTTTTTATTCCATGTACTCGTTGGCTTCCGCAACGATCTCGGACTGCTCCGCGGCTTCCCTCTCCTCGATCACAGCGCGCATCGAAAGGCTGATGCGTTTTTTCTCGAGGTCCGCCTCGGTGATCTTGACGTCGACGACGTCCCCGACCTTCAGCACGTCCGCAACGCTGTTCACGCGCTCCCTGGAGATCTGCGAAATATGGATCAGGCCGTCCACACCCGGAACGATCTGCGCAAACGCGCCGAACGAGGTGATCGAAACCACCTTCGCCTGGATCACATCGCCAACCTGGTAGTCGCGCTTAAAGACCTCCCACGGGTTGTCCGAAGACTTTTTATAGCCCAGCGAGATTTTTTTCTTCTCGGTGTCGATATCCTTGATATAGACTTCCACATGGTCGCCTACGTTGACAACCTCTGTCGGATGCTTGATCTTGCTCCAGGACAGCTCGGAGATATGCACCATGCCGTCCACGCCGCCCAGGTCGACAAACGCGCCATAGGATGTGATCGACTTGACAACGCCGTTGTAGACCTTGCCGATTTCGATGGTGGACCAGAACTGCTCTTCGAGCGCCTTTCTCTCCTCCGCGAGGACCGAGCGGATTGATCCAACCGCACGGCGGCGGCCTCTGTTGACCTCAAGGATGCGGAACTTCACAGCTTTACCCTTCAGATCTTCCAGCGGTTCATTTCTCGAAGCGGTTGCCTGGGACGCCGGGATAAACACCTGCACGCCGTTTGTCAGTGCCAGCACGCCGCCTTTGATCACGTTGGTGACCGTTCCCTCGAGGATGGTGTTCTCCTCCTCGGCTTTGACGATATCCTCAAAGCCCTTGATGGCGTCATACTTCTTTTTGGAGAGCATCACAGTGCCCTCCTGGTCATTGACACGCAGCACAACCAGGTTCAGCTCGTCGCCTTTTTTCACCAGGTCTTCGGGTTTCGCGCTCGGATCGTCGGTCAGTTCGGAAAGAGGAACATAACCGGCGTGCTTGGTGCCGATCTCAACCTGAATTTCATTGGGAGCAATGCTCGAGACGATGCCGACAACCGTGTCATTCGTGTATATCGGCTTCAGCGACTCGTTCAAAGCCTCTTCAAAGTTGAATTCCTCGTTCGTGTTCACTATTTCACTCATTGTTTGAAGTACCTCCTTGATTATGGCAGCCGGCGTGGATGCACCGGCAGTAATTCCAATATTATGCGCCCCCTGCACAACCGCTCTGTCAATTTCCTGTGCTGTCTCTACGAGAATCGTCTTGCAGTAGTCCGAACAAATATCCCGCAGCTTGGCCGTATTGGAACTGTGGCGGCCTCCAATCACGACCATCAGATCGGACTCGGCAGCCAGAGAAACAGCCTCATTTTGTCGCTGGGACGTCGCACTACATATTGTACCAAAAATCGTAACATTTGTATATAGTTTTTTTATAAATTCGGTGCATTTTTGCCACTTTGCTGTATTATAAGTTGTCTGGGCCACCATAATACACAAATTTTTTTGTATATATTTGTTGTTTTGGCAAATCCCATGCAGTTCTTCCAAATCTTTAAATACGAAAACCCTGCCTTTGCAGTGGCCGCTGATCCCCTTGACCTCGGGGTGGTCCTTGTCGCCGGCAATCAGGATGACCTTCCCCTGGGCCGAATGCTCGGCAACGATGCGGTGAATTTTTGCAACAAACGGACAGGTCGCGTCGGCATACGCCACGCCGCTTTCCGAAAGCACCTGGTAGACGTCCGCCGCCACGCCATGGGACCGGATTACAACGATCTCGTCCGGCCGGGCCTGTTCGGGCGTGTCGATGATGCGCGCGCCCTTTTTCTGCAAATCCTCGACCAACTGCGGATTGTGGATGATCGGGCCGAGGGTGCACACTTTTTTGCCCTGCGTAAGCAGCTCGTATACAAGCGAGACGGCGCGGTCAACGCCAAAACAGAAACCCGCTGTTTTGGCTACGGTAATCGTCCCCATCACGGCGCCTCCAGCAGCTCGGTAATCCGTTCGGTGAGTACCCGGCAGGCATTTTTGAGGTCGGAGGCGTTTTTGCCGTTCACCCGGATCTGCTCGTTTGGAATCGGCTTGCCATAGCGGACCGTGACTTTTTTAAACGGGCAGAGGTGCTTTCCCTTAAAAACCACGGCGGTCGGCACAATGTCGCTGCCGGTCTGGGAAGCGATGAGCACCGCGCCGGATTTGAGCTTGAGCAACTTTCCGTCCTTTGAACGGGTGCCCTCCGGGAAGATGGCCAGAATATTCCCGTCCTCAACCGTCTGTATGGACTTTTCAATCGCGGATGTATCGTTTTTTCCGCGGCGCACCGGAATCGCGCCCAGCCCGGTGAAGAGCTTCGCGCCCAGCTTGGTGCGGAACAGCTCCTCCTTAGCCATGAAAAAAAGCTGCCTCTTTGGAAAAATGCCCACGAATATCGGGTCGAAATCGGTTCTGTGGTTGGAAGCCAGCACAAAACCGCCCTCTGCCGGCAGGTTTTCGATGCCCTCGCAGCGCATTCTGAAGAACAGCCGCACCACCGCGCCGCAGAAGACCTGCCCGAACGTGTACAAACTCATAGACGAAACCTCCCCGGCCGGTCCGCCCAAAGCGGCGGCGGACAGCCGTATCTAAGCATAGCTTACACTCTTTCCCTAATGATTGTCAAGACCAAATGCACAGATTCCTCGAAACTGCAATCTGTGGTGTTGGCCAAAACAGCGTCCTCGGCCCGGCGCAGCGGCGCGGTCTCGCGGTGGGTGTCGTTGTAATCCCGCTGCCGCACATCGGCAAGCACTTCTTCATACGTCACGTCGGCCCCCTTGGCCGTAAGCTCGTCAAACCGCCGTTTTGCACGCACCGTATCGTCCGCCGTCAGAAAAATTTTCACCTGCGCGTCGGGCAGCACCACGGTGCCGATGTCCCGGCCGTCCATGACGACGTTGTTCTCCCGTGCCAGCGACCGTTGCAGTTCAAACAGGAAATCCCGCACCGCGCGAACGGCCGACACGCGAGAAGCCCCCATCGAAACCTCCGGCGTGCGGATCAGATCCGACACATCCGCACCGTTTGCAAACACGCGCTGCTCGCCGTCTATGAACTTCAGCTCGATCCGCATACCGGCAAGCCCGTCCGCAACCGCGGCGGAATCGTCCAGGTCGACGCCGCCCCGCAGCATCTGGTAGGCAATCGCGCGGTACAGTGCGCCGGTATCCACATAGATATAGCCCAGCGCCTGCGCCGCGCGCCTGGCGATGGTGCTTTTGCCCGCGCCCGAAGGCCCGTCTATTGCAACTGCAATCATTTCTCCCACTCCCTTTATCACAAGCCTGCTGCAAAACAGGCTCAATTGGTTTCACTTTCACACAAGTCCGCAGCTCGCCCGCCATTTGGGCATTCCATCTTTTCAAATTCCAATCAGATGCCGCCCGTTCACAACCGTGGCCGGCTACGCATGCCTGCCGGCCGCATAGCCGGTCGCATAGGCAATCTGCAAGTTGAACCCGCCGGTATAGGCGTCCACGTCGAGCACCTCGCCCGCAAAGAACAGGCCCTTCACCAGTTTGGACTCCATCGTCTTGGGCAGAACCTCTTTGGTGTTCACGCCGCCCGTGGTGACGATCGCCTCGTCCACCGGGCGGAAGCCCTTCACCGTCACCGTGAGGTTTTTGAGCAGCGCGCCGAGGCGCTGCCGGTCCTCGCGCGAAACCTGGTGCACCTTGCAGTCCGGCGCAATTCCCGACAGCCGCACAATCACCGGAATGCACTTTGCCGGCAGCAAATCGCCCAGCGCGTTTGCAAAGTCCCGGTTTGCATACTTTTCAAAATCCCGCTGCAGCCGTTTGTCGAGCTGGGCGGCGTCCAGCGCGGGCTTCAGGTCAATTTTCACTTGATAGCGCCCGCGCTGCATCTGCCGCAGGTGACAGCTCGCGCTGAGGATCAGCGGCCCCGAAAGGCCAAAGTGGGTGAACAGCATTTCTCCAAAGCCCTGAAAGACTGTTTTCCCACCCGCCATCAAATCCACCGCCTGCACGGAAACATTGCGAAGCGAAAGCCCCATCAGCTCGCCGCACCAGTGTTCGCAGGCCACAAGCGGTACCAGCGAGGGGCCGGGCTGCACCACGGTATGGCCTGCCTGCCTGGCGAGGCGGTAGCCGTCCCCGGTCGAGCCGGTCAACGGGTAGGACAGCCCGCCGGTGCAGACGATCACGCTCTCCGCGTGGATTTTTTCGCCGTCCGCAAGCTGAACGCCCGTCACCCGCCCGTCTTCGAGCAGCAGGGCCTGTACCGTCCCCGTCCGCACGCCGCAGCCGCTCGCGCGCGCGTAGGCCTCCAGGCAGTCCGCAATATCCTTCGCGCGGTCGGTTTCCGGAAACACCCGGTTCCCGCGTTCGGTTTTCAACGGCACGCCATGCTCCTCAAAAAAGGCTACCGCGTCGCGCGGCGAAAACTGCGAGAGCGCGGAATAGAGAAAACGGCCGCCCGTCGCGACGTTTTCAATAAACTCCGGTATCTCGCAGTTGTTCGTGACGTTGCACCGGCCTTTGCCGGTAATGAGCACCTTGCGCGCGCACCGCGCGTTTTTCTCCACCAGCAGTGTCCGCCGGCCGCATCCGGCCGCGGTCCCCGCCGCCATCAAACCCGCGGCGCCGCCGCCCACCACCAAAACCTCCGTCTTTTCCGTCACGTCAAACCGCCTTTCCACGTTTTATCCTTTTCCCCGCTATGCCAGCTCGTCCGATTTCTCATAGACGTCGTATTCGTCCCAAATGCGTTCGAGCTTTGCAAACGTTTCGGAAATCTGCTCGCTGCGCTTGAGCCCTATGGCCACAATCAGCGCGTTGATCAGGCTCAGCGGCGCGACCAGCGAATCCACAAACGAGGCCATATCGCTGCGGGCGACCAGTGTGCAGTCCGCGCACTGCGCAAGCGGCGAATCCATCGAGTCGGTGATTGCGAGCACCTTTGCGCCGTTGTCCCGGGCATATTCGAGCGCGCGCACCGTGCGTTTGGAATAGCGCGGAAAACTGATCCCCAACAGCACGTCCCCCTGCGAGATGCGCAGCATACTCTCGAACATTTCGGAGACGCTCGTGGTGTTGATAAAGCGCACGTTGTCGAAGATCAAATTGAAATAGAAACCGATAAAACTTGCAAGCGCCGCCGAGCTGCGCACGCCGATGACGTAGATATTGCGCGCCTGCAGCAGCGTTTCCACGGCCTTTCCAAAGTCCTCCTTGGAGGTCTCCTCGAGCGTCTTGCGGATTTTTTCAATGTCCAGGCTCAGCACCTTTGTGAGAATATCGGTGTTGCCGAGCTGGTCGTTGGTCACCTCCATGCGCTGGACCGCCGTGAGCTTGTTCCGGATCATCTCCTGCAGCGAGCGCTGCAACTGCGGATAGCCCTCGTACCCGACCTCCGACGCAAACCGCACAACGGTTGATTCCGACACGCCGACCGTTGCGCCAAGGCGGGAGGCCGTCATAAAGGCGGCCTTGTCGTAGTGCACGAGGATGTATTGGGCAATGCGCTTCTGCCCCTTTGAAAACGAGGGCATCTTCTCGTCGATGACGCTCAGTAAATCCCTGTTCAAGATCAAATCACCTCATAGCTACCATGATATATGACACGCAGCCAAAAAGCAAGTCCCGAAATGAAAAATTGCAAAACGTATAGTATTTTTTACTATTCTTTGCATTTTATATCCTTCTATCCAAACGAAACGGGCGGGAAGGCCGCAGCCCGTTCCCGCCCGTTTCCATGCTGCCGGACAGCCGCTATTTATGCGGCGCATCCGGTTCTGTTTTCACAATCTGCTTAAACACCGCACAGTGATGCGGCGTGATGTTCTTGTCCTGATGAAAGTACCCGAAATACCACTTCTTAAACTTGCAGTTGGCTGCCACCTCGTCAAAATAGCGGTGCAGCTCGGTCATATCGTGGTCGTCCATATTGATGAAGCCCTTGATGGACCCCGGCGCCTCATGGGTCACAATATAGTCCACTTCGCCGCCCGCTTTCTTGAGGTTTTCAACTCCCTGCTTGAGCTCGGCAACCTTGGGCAGGTTGACGCTGAAAGCCGGCAGGTCATCGCGCAGGTCGCGGTCGTGGCTGTCCCCGCCGCCAAAGGCAAAGATTTTTTTGTCATCGATTGTATACACCTGGCCGCGCAGCAGGTGCACCAGATTGCCCGAAATCACCTGTGCTTTGCCGCCGCAGTATTCCGTTATGGGATAACTACCCAGCAAATCGAAGTTCTCATGCCCGCCGTCGAGAAACAAAACGGTGTATTTGCGCTTGCCCAGCCATTTCAAAAAGCTCTGCTCCGATTTGCTTCCGTCCCAGATAAAACCAAAATCCCCGCAGACGATCAGAACATCGTTCTTTTTCAGCTTTTTCAGCACAGGATCACTGAAACGGTCCTGTTCGCCGTGCATGTCCCCGGTTATGTAGATCACGTGACGAGCCCTCCTTGTTCGGTAAAGTGGGGGATTCCGGCATGGTTCCCATGTTTGCAGGCCGTTTTGTTTGGTATTCCTCCTGCCGGAGCGGCGGCCGGTATCTCCCGGCCGGTTTGGTCCCACTGCATCTATATACCGGCGGCGGCAGGACTATCCCTGACCGCCGGGCCGCGCGCGGCACAGCACCGCAAGCCACAAAACGCGGGCCCTTTGCCCGGAACCGGGCAAAGAGCCTGCGTTGGAGCGGCTGCGGTATGCCGCGCGCGCTTTCTTTGGCCGGCCCATGCAAACAGGCCGGCCAAAGAAGCTCTATAATCTTATTATACGGTCACAGCGCGGACTTTGCAAGAGCCTGTTTCAGATCGTCCAGCAAATCCTCGGGGTCCTCTATTCCAATGGAAAACCGGACAGTGCCCGGCGCAATGCCGCTCTGTGCAAGCTGTGTATCCGAGAGCTGCCCATGGGTGGTAGTGCCTGGATGAATCACGAGGGAACGCACGTCCCCAACATTTGCCACAATGGAGAACAGGCGCAGCGCGTCGATAAACCGCACGGCGGCCTCCCGCCCGCCGGCAAGCTCGCAGGTGAATACCGCGCCGGCGCCCTTGGGCAGGTATTTCTGCGCAAGCGCGTAATACGGGCTGGAGGCGAGCCCCGGATAGTGCACGGCTTTCACCTCCGGCTGCTTTTCCAAAAATGCCGCGACGGCCAGCGCATTCGCGCTGTGCTGCCGCATCCGCAGCGAAAGGGTCTCGACGCCCTGCAAGATCAAAAACGCGTTGAACGGCGAGAGGCAGGCGCCGCCGTCGCGCAGCAGGCAGGTCCGAAGCCGCAGGATAAACGCCGCGTTGCCGAAATCCCTTGCAAACACCGCGCCGTGATAGCTTGGGTCCGGTTGGTTGTACAGCGGGAAACGCGGATTGTCCAGAAACGAGAAGTTGCCGCTGTCCACCACAATGCCGCCGACGCTCGTGCCGTGCCCGCCCAGGAACTTGGTGGCCGAATAGACCGCAATGTCGGCGCCGTGCGCAAACGGCCGGATCAGATAGGGCGTCGTGACAGTGGAATCCACGATCAGCGGGACGCCGTGCCGGTGCGCAATCTCCGCGATTTTTGCAAGGTCGGCCAGGTTGGCGTTGGGGTTGCCGACCACCTCCACGAAAAACGCGCGGGTTTTTTCGGTCACCGCGTCCTCCCAGGCCTGCAAGTCGTCCGGGTCCACGAATTGGGTCCGGATGCCGAGGCGGCCCAAGGTGACGCCCAGCAGGTTGACCGCACCGCCATAAATGCAGATCGACGAGACGATCTCGTCCCCCGCGCCGGCCAGGTTCAGGATGGTATTGAAAATCGCCGCATGCCCCGAGGCCATTGCCAGCGCGCCGACGCCGCCGTCGAGCGCCGCCATGCGCTGTTCGAGCACATCGTTGGTCGGATTGGTCAGCCGCGAATAGATGTTGCCGGTTTTCTCCAGCGCAAAGAGCGCACTGGCATCCGCCGCGTCGCGGAAGCTGTAAGCCGCCGTCTGATAAATGGGAACACAGCGGGAACGCGTCTCGCTGTCGGGGTGCTGTCCCGCATGGACCTGCAGCGTATCAAATCCAAGTGTATGCTTTTCCATAAGGCCTCCCTGCCGCCGCACCTCGGCATCTGTTCCGGCGAAGAAATCCGCTTTGGCGTGCGGCGGTCTGCCCAAAGCCTGTCTATCTTCCGTCGTTTCCGCGGCGCACGCCGCTTTTAGTCCATCCCGTTTCAATTTGGCAAAAACCAATCGAAATAGTAGGAAATGTCCTGTACATACTGTATCACAAAATCTTCCCAGAGGCAATCCGCGAAACTGCCCAAATATTTTGTTCTGTTCTTACGGAAGTTTGGCACCTGTGTAAAGGGAAATTCCCTTTAGAAATCCCTTTTTATCCTCTGCTTTTGTTTTTCTTAATCTTTAGATTCATCTATCTTTAAGCTTGTCGCTCGGGCGTGCTGTGGGCCTATCTCTTTTTTTCTATTTTTTCTGGACCTTTAAATTCATCTATCTTAAAGTTTGTCGCTCAGGCCGCGACCGGCCCATCCTTTTGCTTTATTTTTCTTAACCTTTAAATTCATCTATCTTAAAGTTTGTCGCTCAGGCCGCGACCGGCCCATCCTTTTTGGCGCAGCCCAAAAAGGATGCAAAAAAGCTGGCCAAGGGGGCGAACGGGCCCCTCCAATGGACAGTACGCCGTACAAAGCACAGCAAAGGGCGGCGGCGCGACGGTCGCGGGAGGCTCTGTGTGGGTCGGGAGCCCTGCCCCCTTCGCGATCCCCGTTCCAGGAGGGAGGTTAAGCCGATAGAAAAAGGCTTGCTGCAAAAGAGGGGAACCTTATAAATTGCCCCTCCCTTGCAGGGAACCTTTTAAAAGCACCTCTGCTCGGGTACGGCCGGGGATTGTTAAGGGGCGCGTCTTCCGACCCATCGGAGCGCTTTTTGCGACCGCTGAGATGCCGCCCCTTGCCTATCCGAATACGGCGTATCGTCCATTGGAGGAAGGTAGCGGCACCCCTTAACCAGATTTTTGCTTCCTTTTTGTCTGCCAAAAAGGAAGTGCCTGTCGCGGCATGAGCGACAAACGAAAAGATAGATGTATCAAGAAATCAAGAAAGATTTTGCATCCTTTTTTCTCACAAAAAAGGATGGGCCGACAGCACGCCTGCGCGACGGACGGGGCAGAAGAAAAACTTTTTGATGCAAAATTCTTTTTAATTCTCCAGAGGAATTATAGGAGCCTTTCCATCTGCTAGAATACCCGTAAGCAGACATATTAGGAGGCATATTCTATGAACAACACTCTAACACTTACCAAACGCAGCCCAAAGAAACCGCCGACCCACCGGACCATTTCGATCCGCATACAGGCAGAGACCTGCGAAACATTGGACCGCCTTGGAGAACAGACGGGACGTTCGCGTAATGAAATTGTCAATTTGTTAATCGAATATGGGCTGCGCAATTGCGTTGTACAGGAGCCGGAGGCCCACTATGCGCAAGCCAAAAAAAGCGGACAGCCGTAAGCTGTCCGCTTTTTTGTTACAGCGCGCTTTCCGGCGCCGCTTCATGTTTGGCAAACCCCATCACCTCATTGGGCTGCAAATATCGGATGCGGCCCTTGTACACCCGGATGAAAAGCCAGACGCCCGCCGCGAGCGATACCGCCTCGGCAATCGGGAACGCATACCAAACATAGTGCAGCCCGATGCCGGACAACAGGTACGCTGCCGGCAGAATCACAACCAGTTGGCGCAGCACCGAGAGCAGCAGGCTTTTGCCGCCCATGCCCACCGCCTGAAACAACGTGGAGAAGATGATGCCGAGCGCCGCCGGGCAGAAACAAAGGCTGATAATCCGCAGCGCCGGCACGCCGATCGAGAGCAACTGCTCCGAAGCGTTGAAAATGGAAAGCAACTGTGCCGGCAGCAGCAGAAACAGCAGCATGCCCAGCAGCATAATCCCAAACGCTATCGCGCCGCCGATGCGCAGTGTGGACAGCAGCCGGTGTTTGTTGCGCGCGCCGTAGTTGTAGCCCAATATCGGCATGATCCCCTGTGTGAGCCCGAATACCGGCATGAACACAAACGACTGCAATTTGTAATACACGCCGAGCACCGCCACGGCCGCCTCGGAAAACTTGATCAGGATGGTATTGAGGCCGACAACCAGCACCGACATAATCGCCTGCATGATAATCGCGGGCAGGCCCACCGCGTAGATGTTCTTAATGATATAGCCGTGCAGCCGGAAGCCCTTGAAGGTGATGTGCACCTCGTGCTTTTTCTGAAATGCCACAAACAGACAGAAAAACATCGCCACAAACTGGCCCGCTACCGTCGCGACCGCCGCGCCGCGCACGCCCATGGCGGGTATGCCCAGCCAGCCGAAAATCAAAATCGGGTCGAGGATGATATTGGTAATTGCGCCGGTGAGCTGCGACATCATTGGATAAATCATGTTGCCGGTGGCCTGGAGGGTCTTTTCAATGTTCATCTGTACAAACATGCCAAGCGAGGCGATGGTCACGACATAGGTGTAATCGCAGCCCATCTGCACCACCCGCTGCGTATCCGTAAACGCCTCGAAAAACATCCGGGTAAACAGCGCGCCGAGCACCGCAAACACGATCCAACTGCAAAACGCAAGCAATATGCCGTGCGTGGCCGCGTGGCTGGCCTCCTCGCGGTTGCCCTCGCCCAGCCTTCTTGCAACGAGCGAGTTGATGCCGACGCCTGTGCCGACCGCAACGGCGATCAGCAGCGTTTGCACCGGAAACGCCAGCGAAACCGCCGTGAGCGCGTCCTCCCCGATCTGCGCGACGAACATGCTGTCCACCACGTTGTACAGCGACTGAATCAGCATTGAGAACATCGCGGGCAGCGACATTGAAACGATCAGTCGAAAGATGGGGGCTGTCCCCATTTTGTTTTCCTTAGCCTGTTCCATTCTACCACTCTCCCATATCCATAGCTTTTTTCTCTTTTTACACAAGTATACGGCGAAGAGCTTGGCATAGCTCCTCGCCGTAATCAACAGGGAAAGGAGAAACCCGTCTTTCTCTATTCCACAAACAGATAGAACACCCGGAAGCCGCTGTCCCGCACCCAGCGGGCCGAGCCGACATGCGACTGGCTTAAAATCTGCGGGCCATATTCCTCGCTCATGCGCTCCACCAGCTCGTCATAGGTCTTCTGGCTCGCGCATTTGATCGAAATATAGTCCTTTCCCATGCGCATGTTGCCGCGCAACATTTTGGATGCGTCTTCAACAAACGAGTCGGCGTCCGCGTCGTATACAACCACATCGTGCACCTTGGCGTCCATTGCCGTCGAGGTGCAGACCGGCGCAAGCGCGGCGACGCTCGGATCGAGGGCTTTATCCCGCGCGATCAGCGAGGTTGGCACCAAAAAGGCGATGTTGGTCGCAATCTCCTTGCCCGCACTGTACCCCGCGTCGTAGGATGCATCGAGGCAATAATAGGTCCCGTCGATGCGCACCACGTTCCAGACATGGCCGGCAGCGGCGCCGCCGTCCTGCGCCTCCCCTTCGGGGTAAAACACCTTAAAGCTCTCGATCCCGGCCATGCCGCAGAGCAGCGTGACCGCGTTTGCAAAGCCGTCGCAGTCCGCCTGCCGGTCGATCAGCGCACTTGCGAGGGATTTGTAACGGTAGCTGTCCCGGGTGCCGTCGTCGGCCTTGTAGGCCACGTTGCGCACCAGCCAGTTGTATAGATAGCGCGTTTTGTCCAGCTCGGACGTATAGGGGGGCATGCGGTCGATGATCTCCTTCGCCACGCGCAGGCTCTGTTCCGACCGCTCCGGCGTGTCGGTCACGCTGGCCTGGAACGAGATGCGGGTGACCGGCCCGGTCAGGTGCACATCCCCGATGCCAAGCTGGGTGGTCGTGGCGGTCCAGGCGCTGCTGAGACCGATGCTGGGCCAGTCGCACTGCACGAGCGAGACAATCCGGTCGATGTCCGACGCCGCATAGGTGCCCGGCACCTTGAGCTCGCCCACGCCGTTCTCCAGCATGTATTTCACCGCGTCGTAGAACACCGTATCCTCTGCGGAGAGCTGCTGCCGGTAATAGGGCGTCACATATGCGTCAAACGGGCCCTCGCGCGTTTGAAACGCGCTGACCGAAACGCTCTTTCCATCAAACCGGAACGCTTCGCCGCTGCTGCGGTAATAAAAATAACCACCGGTAAGCACGGCTGCCACAAGCAGAGCGGCCGCAAGGATACCGCTGATTTTTTTACCGGATCTCTTTCTTTTTCTCACAACCCCCATAAGCCTTTACCCTCGTAATATCCGCTGTCCCGCACGGGCCGGACAGCCAAATTGACAATACTCCACTGTTTAGTGTATCGCATATTCCACAAATGTACAACCTGCAAATTGTGAACGCCGCCTGCACACTTTCCACAAATCCGGCAGGCTTTGTGGAAAACCCGTCCGTAGTACCACCTATGCATCGAGCAGGGACGCCAGCGCGCGCGCAAACCGCAGGTCGTCCTCCCGCGTGCGCTTCGGCGCGCCGCCCGTGCGCCCGCCCGCGCGCCGAACCTTCTGGCCCAGATGCCGCTCAAACAGAAGGCGGTCGATGTTGCCCTCGTCATATAAAAAGCCGTTTTGGTGCAGCACACGGCAGCGCTTGCCGAGCGCCATTGCCGCCACGCCATAGTCCTGCGTGACAACAATGTCCCCCGCGTGCACGAGGTTGATCAGCTTGATATCCACGCTGTCCCTCGCCTTGTCCACCGTGACGACCCGGCTGTACCCGTCCGCAATGCGGTGGCTGGTATCGGTTACCATGGTCACGGGCAGTCCGCTGCGACTGGCAAGCCGCACAATGATGTCTTTGACCGGGCAGGCGTCCGCGTCCACAAAAATCTCCATACCCGCTCCCCTTTTTTCAATATTGGGCTGTGCCTCCCACCGCTGTCCGGCCCGGCAGGGCCAAAACAGAGAGAAATGCAGTATATGAGTATGAGTATATCACATCTGTATAAAATTTACAATCATAAATTCGGAAAACCACACGCGTTCCCAAATTCCTGCATTGCAAGGCGTTTTCGCAATGGAATGCATTCGGTTCCCATTTTGTGATGCCACAGCCCCCACTCTGTCCGCAGATCCACAATGGACGCCGCTCCCGCGGGACTTAAACACAATCTTGAAATCCGTTCTATATGCAAAAAGGAAGCGCCCCTTCACCCGCTGCATGCATAGCGCGGCGGCGGCAAATATGCTACAATGGAACCAACCGAAACGGTGCCGGCCGCAGACCAGCCGCACAACGAAAGGATGAGAAAAATGCACAAAGATACAAAGTGGGCAAAGGACATCATCGCATTGCAGCAGCCGGACGGAAAATGGGGCTGTTTCCATTCGCTTTCGCAGTCCTATCAATCGCCCATCACAACCGAGCAGGCGCTCCGCCGGCTGCAGATTCTGGGCTATACAATCGAAGACCCCTGCATTCAAAAGGCCGTGCAATATATGCACAATTGCTTGACCGGGAAAGACGCAATCCCCGACCGCCTTGAGAAGACGCACGATTGGGACACCTTTACCAACTTGCTCCTGGCCGCCTGGATCAGGCGGTTTACACAGCAAGACGCCGCCGCAAACGAAGTTGCGGAAAAATGGGCGGCGGTGATTTCTGCAGCGTTTGCAGGCGGGACGTACAACCACGAGCAATATGGGAAAGCCTACCGGGAAACCTTCAGCGCGCCCCCAAAGGGGGACCGGCTCGTCGATTTTGTGCATTTCTATCCGCTTTCTCTTCTGCGCGGCTGCTTGGAACAAGCCGTCGAATCCGCTTTTGTCGACCATGTGCTGCACTGGGAACCCGGGATTTACTATGTATACGGCAGTGCACTCTGCACGCTGCCGCCGGATTTTGCAAGCAAGCAGGCAAGCCGTTATCTGGGCGCCGTCGAGCTGCTGTCCGCCTATCGAACGAGCCGGGCGCAGCTTTCATTTGTGGCGGACTGGCTCGAACGCAATCGAAACGAAAACGGCAAATGGGACATGGGGAGCACGGTCCACGACAAGCTTTATTTCCCTCTCTCTGATACCTGGCGGAAAAAAGGCGTGCGGGAAGCGGACTGTACCGAGCGGATCACCAAGTTGCTGGATACGCTGGTGCAGGGAGACGTATCCAAATTGTAACCGTTTGACCACATTTTCTTCCCACTTTCGCCCTTTCTATTCCCCCTTGGATTTGTTATACTAATAGTAATTCAAATGGGCTTTAGCAATTGCCCGCGGCAGCGGGGGTATTTCAGATATAATTGGAGTGTGTTGGTATATGCGTAAACTGGCGTTTTCCCTGTCCGTCGTCCTGCTGTTTTTAACGGTTGCCTGTGGATTCTCCGCGGGCGCGGCCTCCAACGAACCGCCCGGAAACCTAAAATCCAAGGCCATTTATCTTTACAATCTGGACACCGATACACTGGTATACGAAAAAAACTGCCAGCAGATTATCTATCCCGCTTCCCTGACCAAAATCATGTCCACCATCGTCGCGCTTGAAAACGTGAAGGACCTCGACGCGGAGACCGTTACAGCCGAGCCCCGGATGTTCGATGAGTTCAAAGGCATCAATATCTCCAACGCCGGCATTGAAATCGGCGAGACGCTGACCATCCGCCAATTGCTCCACTGCATGATGATCCAATCCGCAAACGAGGCCGCCAACATGGTCGCCTATTATGTGGGCGGCGGCGACCGCGAAAAGTTCATCGAGATGATGAACCAAAAGGCCGAGGAAATCGGCACGGCCAACACCCATTTCGTCAACCCGCACGGCCTGCACGACCTCAAACACTATACAACGGCGGAGGATATGTTCAAGATCACCAAATACGCCATGAGTGTGCCAGGCTTTATGGAGCTGGCCACCAAAACCAGCTATGAGCTGCCCGCCACCAACAAAAGCGGGCCCCGCACGCTCTTCACAACCAACCTGATGACGGTGGAAAACAGCGTCTACTATTACCCCTATGCGAAAGGGATCAAAACCGGCACCACCGACGAGGCCGGCCGCTGCCTGATTTCAACTGCAAAAAACGGGGGCTTCAGCTACCTGCTGGTGGTCATGGGCGCACCCTATACGGACGACGAGGGCAAAATTCTCAACAACCAGGCGTTTATTGAATCCAAAAAAATATACAAGTGGGCATTTGAAACCTTTACGATTAAATCCATCGTGAAACCCGATGCCACAATCGGGGAAATCAAGGTCAACCTGTCACAGGATAAAGACCATGTGCTGCTCTCCCCCAAAGAGGAGTTTACCGCCCTGATTCCCAACGACATCGACCCATCCAGCGTGCAGAAGATCCAGGACGTTCCCGAAAGTATCGACGCGCCGGTGCAAAAAGGACAGGTCGTAGGCACCCTGACCATGATGCTGGCCGGCAAAGAAATCGGCACGGTGCAGCTCGTTGCCGCGGAGGACGTGGAACGCAGCCAGATGCTCTATATCATGGATTTTATTCAAAGCGTCCTGCACTCTTTGTGGTTTAAAATCGCCGTTTGCGTCATTGCGGCGCTTGTCATTCTCTATATTGTGCTGATCCTCGTAAACCGCTCCCGCCGCAAAAAACGCAGGGTCATCAAGCACCGCAAATTTTAGGTTTTTTCCCGGCAAGTCCGTATTTTCACCACAAACAGGCCCCTGATCCGTTGGACCGGGGGCCTGTTTTTTTCACCACATCCGCCGCCCGGGCCGCGGCGGCAAAAGAGTTTTTCTTTCCTCGCCCGAATTGACGAATCGAAATACGCGCACTATAATAGTAAGCATATGCCATCCCATTGGATTGACAGATAAAACTGCAAGGAGATGTGTTTTTATGAGCGAACCTTCGAGCTGCTCCCACGACTGCTCGAGCTGCGGCGAGAGTTGTCCCTCTCGAAACAGCGCGCCCCAAAGCCTGATCGAACCGCCGCACGAAATGAGCTGTGTGCGCAAGGTGATTGGCGTTGTCAGCGGAAAAGGCGGGGTGGGAAAATCCCTCGTCACTTCGATGATGGCCGTATTGATGAACCGCCGCGGCTACTCCGCCGCGATTCTGGACGCGGACGTCACCGGCCCTTCAATTCCCAAGGCGTTCGGTGTCAGCGAGCGGGTAATGGCCAATGAGTTCGGCATGCTGCCGGTTAAAAGCAAAACCGGTATTGATATCATGTCGGTCAACCTGCTGCTGGACGACGAGAAAACCCCTGTTGTCTGGCGCGGACCGGTTATTGCGGGCACCGTGAAACAGTTCTGGACCGATGTGGTCTGGTCGGATGTGGACTTCCTGTTTGTGGACATGCCGCCCGGCACCGGAGATGTCCCGCTGACGGTGTTCCAGAGTCTGCCGCTCGACGGTATTATCATCGTAACCTCTCCGCAGGAGCTGGTTTCGATGATCGTTGCCAAAGCGGCCAATATGGCCAAAATGATGCAGATTCCCGTGCTTGGGATCGTGGAAAACTACAGTTATCTCGAATGTCCCGACTGCGGAAAACGCATCTCGGTGTTCGGCGAGAGCCATATCGACGAAACTGCAAAGGAGTTTGGATTTGACGTGCTGGCCAGAATTCCGATCCGTCCGGACATCGCGCAAGCCTGCGACAAAGGCGTGATCGAACTGTTTGAAGGCGATTTCTTAAACGATGCGTGCGACGCCATTGAAAAGAGGTTGAGCCAATCATGAAAGTTGCCGTAACAACGGAAAACGGTATTGTGTTTCCCCACTTTGGCAAAACGCCCGGCTTCACGCTGGCCGAAATCGACGGCAATGCAGTGTCTGGGCAGGTCCTGCTCGAATCCGGCGGCAGCGGCCACGGCGCGCTCGCGGATCTGCTGGCCCAAAACGGCGTGCGGGTTTTGATCTGCGGCGGGATCGGAGAGAGCGCGCGGAATGCGCTCGCCTCCAAGGGGATCGAGGTTTTCCCCGGCGTGTTTGGCGACGTGGAGCAGGTGCTGGCCGATTTTGCCGCAGGAACACTTGCCTTCCGTCCGGATTTCTCCTGCTCGCACCAGCACGGCCATGCGGACGGGCACGACTGCGGCAGCCACCGTTACAATAACTGAAAACCGCACAGGCCTATCCATCGGCATCCTCTGTAAAAACAGGTGCATTCGCACGCCGCGATGCGCCTGTTTTCGCTATTTCGGCTCAATACCGGAGATTCACAGTTCTTTCACAGTCCATCCGCAATTGACAGTTGCTTTTCACCCCGATAAAGTATACTATATAGGCATTGTCCCATTTTTCCATAGGCATCGCGCGAAACACCCTTTCGCGCTCCGACAGACTGCATAAGGAGATTTCTCTATGATACTCAATTGGTTACGCCGGTTTATGGCCGGCCGCTATGGCTTCGACCAGCTTTCCTTCGCGCTGCTGCTGCTCTATATGGTCTTGATCCTGGTGACAAGGATCACGCGCTTCTGGCCGTTGCAGTTTGCCGCACTGGCGCTCCTGGGGTGGTGTTTGTTCCGGATGCTCTCGCGCAATCCGCAAAACCGCTGGAAGGAAAACCAAAAATTCTTGACATTTTGGCATCCTGTGAAAAACTGGTTTACCCACCGCGCCCAGCACGCCCGCGCGTGCAAGACCTACCGGTTTTTCAAATGCCCGCACTGCAAACAAAAGATGCGCGCACCCAAGGGAAAAGGGAAAATCCGCGTGACCTGTTCGCGTTGCCAGCATGTATTTCTTAAAAAAACCTGATATATCCCCCTTTCCGCGTACCGGTCCGGGCATCGCAAGCCGCCTTGCAATGCCCGGATTTTTGCATATCGGCCCTCTCCCCTCTGAAACAGGCCCTATAACAACATGCAACTTACCCTGGACAGGCCAAATTCGCCGAAATGCATTAGACATCCGATTCCGTTTGCGCTATAATAGAGAGGAATTGCGCAAATGGAATCTGTTTCCTTTTATAGGCCTCCGCAGCGGCGCTTCTCTTCCGGCACGCAT
>CATNEU010000005.1 GCA_950097605.1 uncultured Oscillospiraceae bacterium
CTTTGTCAAACGCAGCTACCGGCCCAAAAACATCTATGTGTTCGTGCTGTCGGCGCTGCTTTCCAACTCATTTGCGGGCGTGATCTTTGCGGCGGCGTTTATCTCCAACACCGGCAAACTGCTCGGCGAGCAATTTGAATCGCGTCTGGTGGGCACGTTTGCACAGTATGCCAAACTGTTTGCATTCGGCCTGCCGCCCGCGGCGGCCGCTGTCGGCTATCTATTGCTGTTCGGCTGGCTGATCGCGTTTTCGCGCAATTTGATCCGCCACAAAAACCTTGTGGTCACCCGCAACCACACCTCGCTGTATATCAAAAGCGGTATCTTCACAAAACGCAAGTTCTCACTTTTGACCAAACACATCAATTATATTGATATCCGCCAGAGCATTTCGACCAAGCTTTTGGGCCTGTCCTCGGTGTTTGTCAACTGCACGGGCTATGGCAAGGAGAAAAATGAATCCTCGGTGTTGATGCCGCCGATTGGCAAACGGGAGCTTGCAGACAACCTGTCCGTATTGTTTCCCGAAGTGCACTATAAAAAGCCCACAATGCGCCCCAACTTTTTTTCCATTTTTAAATTTATCGCCGACCCGGCCTGGTATTTGCTCGGCGTAACGGCCGGCATGATTGTCACCACCTATCTGTTTGCCTCCTGGAAAAACCTGATTTTCTGGATTGGCGGAATGGCCATTGTCCCAGGCATTTGGTTTTTGATCCTGCGCATTGTGGATTTTGCCACCACGGGTATTGCGGCCAACGAACGCGGTTTCACGCTCAAATACTCCAAGGGTTTCACGCTGCACACGGTGTATATTCCGGTGGAGAAGGTGACCCAGGTGCTGCTGCGCCAGAGCATCATCCAACTGGGGGACAATAGCTGTGACGTGTTTGTCTATTCCTACAACGAGGGCACGCAGAAGCACCACGTCAAAAACCTGCATTTCGACAAGGTGGTGGACACCTTTTCGCTCGGCAAAGTGGATTTCAAAGTCAAGCCGGAGCGGGAAAGCGGCATTTTCCTGATTGGAGATTTAAGATAGCCCGCCTTTTTGCGGGAGAAACCTTCACACCGTCCCGTTTCCCGCTATCGTGCAACCTACAAAAAAGCAGGAGGTATTCATATGGAGAAGTTATCGGATCTTCCCAACATCGGAAAAGAAGTGGAGCGGCAGCTTCACGCAGCCGGCATCGACACGCCTGAAGAGCTGTTCCGGCTGGGTGCGGAACAGGCCTGGCTCAAAATACAGGAAATCGACGAATCCGCCTGCATAAACCGCCTTTACGGGCTGGAAGGCGCCGTCCGGCACATTAAAAAATCGCTGCTGCCAGAGGCGCGCAAAGCGGAACTTCGGGAATTTTACAGGCAGCACAAAATATAGCCCCTATCCGCATACAAGCTGAAAAGAGAGTACCGTGCCGGGTTGGAAGCCCCGCGCCGTACTCTCTTTTTTTGCCGGGCGATACCTGCCAAAAAGGGGCAGGCCGGTTCCTGCCGCTTTGGCCCATAGCACGAGATCAGCCGTTTTTCCGGCGGTCGTCGAACATCTGCCGAATCAGCGGCAGCATGGCGCGCGCCGCCTCGTAACCCGCCTGCATGCACTGTTCCATGTAGGCAAATGTCAAAAGACCCGACTGCTCGGGCAGGCAGGGACGGATGCAAAGCCGCTCACCGCGTTTTGTGCTGCTGCGCAGCCGCGCGCTCATGATCGTCAGCGAATGGGAGGCAATTTCAAACAGGTTCTGGGTATCGTCTCCCTCGTATTCCGCAGCGATGTCCACCGCGAGCACGTTGGGGGCAAAGGTGCGCATCAGCAGGTCGACCGGCAGGTTGTCGGTCACGCCGCCATCCACAAACCGCCGGCCGCCGATCACAGCCGGCGTGAACACAGCCGGCACCGCGCTGCTCGCGCGCATGGCCTGAAACAGCGCAACATCATCCGCCCACTCGACGCCCTGTATTGGCGGCAGCCCGCTTTTATCGCTTACAAAACAGACCGTCCTGCCGGTTTTAATATCCACCGCAGGCATCAGCACCGGCAGGCGCGACTGCCGCAGCAGCATACCCCGTGTTTTTTCCTCCAAAAAACGCGCCAGCCGGTCCCCTTTGACCAGCCCTGAGAACGTGACCGGCCGGCGAATTACAAACTGGCCCGCACCCTTTGCCAGACCGGAAAAATTGAGGTCGATCAGCCGTTTGCCATGTCTGGAGAGCTCTCCGATCATTTCTCCCATCTCTCTGGGAAGCACATCCGAGGCATATAGCCCCGCAACGATTGCGCCAATGCTGGTACCAGCGATGCTCGAAGGCGCCAGCCCGCCCTCCTCGAGCGCCATCAACACGCCGACATGCGCGGCCCCTCTCGTCCCGCCGCCCGCCAGCGCCAATCCATACCGCATTGCATTCGCTCCTTTCCGCCTTGGTTGTACTGCCATTGTATGCCCCAAAACACCCCCTTGTTCTGCATGCTCCGGACCTTTGCCCGCGCAGCACAGACAGCAGAGATACGAGACGGGCTGCATTTTCGGCCGAAATGTGATATAATAAAGTGCATTTCGGCTGTACTGTACACAGCCGCTTTCAATATCTCAAGGACAGAAAAAAGGAGAACTTATTATATGGGCATTCAATTTCTGGCAACCGGCAGCTATCTGCCGGGCGACGTTGTGACAAATGAGGATCTGGCGCAATTTCTCGATACCAGCGACGAGTGGATCACCACCCGCACCGGCATTAAAACCCGCCACATCGCAAAAGGAGAAACCACTTCGGATTTGGCTGTGGAGGCAGCGCGCGCCGCGCTTTCCGGCAGCGGCCTCGATCCAGAGCAAATCGGCCTGGTGATCTGTGCAACCGTCTCGCCGGATATTTCTGTACCCATGATCGCGGCAAAGGTCAAACGCGCGCTTGGCATTGAAAACGCCGCGGCGTTTGATTTAAACGCCAACTGCTCCAGTTTTGTCTACACAACCACTACGGCCTACAGCTTGATGCAGACCTGTGGATATGAATATGCACTGGTTGTCGGTGCAGACACCAACAGCCAGATTGTCGACTGGACCGACCGGGCAACCTGCGTGCTGTTTGGAGACGGCGCGGGCGCGGCCGTGCTTGCCAAAACCGACGCGCCGGGCATTCTGGCAACACACCTGGACTGCATCATCGACCGGGAAGACGCTTTACACTGCGCCAACAAGCTGCACAAAACGCCGTTTTTTGATCCGGATACGGTCGAAACGCTGCGGGAGAGGCCGGATAAGATCCAAATGAAGGGCAGCAAGGTGATGAAGTTTGCAATCCGGGCATTCACCGAATCGGCAAAGATCGTCACCCAAAAGGCCGGCGTGCAGATTGCGGACATCAAGGCGATTGTGCCGCATCAGGCAAACTTTCGTATTCTTACCTCTGCGGCCAAAAGCCTTGGCGTGCCTCTTGAACGGTTTTGCGTAAATATCGACCGGGTTGCCAACACCTCGGCGGGCAGCGTGCCGACCGCGCTCGACGAAGCAGTGCGAAGCGGTGTAATCCAGCGGGGCGACCTTGTGCTGCTTGCCGCGTTCGGCGGCGGGCTTTCCTCCGGCGCTGTTTTGCTGGAGTGGTAACTCTTTTCTAAAAACACAAACAGGCTTGCTGCAAAAGTTTCTTTGCAGCAAGCCTGTTTGTGTTTTTAGGACTTTGATCGCATTTATGGTTATTTGTATAGAATTTTTGACGCATCTTTCCTTTAGTCTGTCGCTCAGGCCGCGACAGGCCCATCCTTTTTTATGAGAAAAAAGGATGCAAAAACTCAGTCAAGAGGGTTAACGGCACCGCTCCATTTGACGGTACGCCGTACATGGGACAGCAAAGGGTAACGGCACAGCGGTCGCAGGTTGTGCAGTGCAGGGTCGCGGGCCTGCCCCCTTAACAATTCCCGATCCGAAACGGGAGTTACGCAGCTTAAAGAAGGCTCACTGCAAAAGAGGGGAACTAATAAATTGGCTCATCCCTTGCAGGATACCTTTTTAGAGCATCCCCATTCGGGTACGGCTGGGGGATTGTTAAGGGGCGCGTCTTCCGACCCACCGGCGCACTTTCCGCGACCGCTGCACCGTCGCCCTTTGCTTATCCGAAGACGGCGTGCAGTCAAATGGAGGAAGTAAGCGGCACCCCTTAACCAGATTTTTGCTTCCTTTTTGTCTGTCAAAAAGGATGGGCCTGTCGCGGCCCGAGCGACGAACCAGAGGAAAGATGCATTTAAAAGCCATAATACAAAACCTATTATACAAAAAGGATGGGCCCCCAGCACACCCTTGCGACCCCATGAAACAAAGCAAAGAGGGACCGCCCAAATGGACAGTCCCTTTTTGTCTATCACGACGCCGCAAAACGGCGTTACTTTATTCCTCGGATGCGGGCGCTTCGTCCGGCGACTCCGGCGGCTGTTCGGTTTCAGACGCGGCAGGCTCTCCGCATGCGCAAACGTCCTCTTCAATGGGCTCCTCCTGCGGCGCGCGCGCGATGGTCACAATGCGCTCCTCGCCCGAAACGCGCATAGCGCGCACACCCTGCGCATAGCGCGACTGCACGTTGATCTGCTCCACGGGTATGCGGATGATAACGCCCTCGTTGGTAATCATGATGATATCGTCGGACTCGTCAACCACCTTGATGCCCGCAACTAAGCCCTTTTCATCGTCGGTCTTGTAATTGATGATGCCCTTGCCGCCGCGGGTCTGCAGGCGGTATTCATCCAGCGCGGTTCTTCTGCCAAGACCTCTGTCGCTGACGGTCAGCAACGTCGCATCCTCGCGGATGCGCGCCATGCCCACAACCGAATCGCCCTCGTCGAGCGTGATCGCTTTGACGCCGCGCGCGCTTCTGCCAAGCGGCCTGGCATCGGTTTCGTGGAAACGGATGGCCATGCCGTTTTTGGTGGCCACGATGAGATCGCAGGCACCGTTGGTCAAACGCACCCAAGCCAGCTCGTCGGACTCGTCAAGCGAAATGGCAATCAGACCGCCCTTGCGCACATTGCGGTACGCCGTGAGGTCGGTACGCTTGATGATGCCGTTTCGCGTGACCATCACGAGATACATGCCGTCCTCAAAATCGCTGATCCGGATCATCGAAGTGACCTTCTCATCCGCCTCAAGGGGCAGCAGGTTGACGATGTTGGTCCCCTTGGACGTCCTGGATCCCTGCGGGACCTCATAGCACTTCATACGGTAGGTCTTGCCCTTGTTGGTGAAGAACATCACATAGTCGTGCGATGAGCAGATGAACAATTCCTCCGCAAAGTCCTCTTCACGGGTGGTCATACCCGAAACGCCGCGGCCGCCCCGGCGCTGGGTTTTATAAACGTCCACCGGCAGGCGCTTGATATATCCATAATGGGTCAGCGTGAGCACGCATTCTTCCACCGGAATCAAGTCTTCAATGTCCACCTCGCCGCTGACGGTCTGGATCTCGGTGCGGCGCTCGTCGGCAAAGCGTTTTCGGATCGCCATTGCCTCGTCCTTGATAATCGCCATGATTTTAGACTCGTCGGCCAGAATGCCCATCAGCTCTGCGATGCGCTCCATCAGCGCCGCGAGTTCTTCCTCGATCTTCTCCCGTTCCAGACCGGTGAGCTGTCCCAAGCGCATCGCAACGATTGCCTGGGCCTGCACGTCGTCCAGCCCGAAACGTTCCATCAAGGCCGCCTTGCCCTCGGGAATCGACTTGGAGCTGCGCAGAATCTCAATGACCTCGTCGATGAAGTCCAGCGCAATTTTAAGGCCCTCTAAAATGTGCGCGCGGTCCCGCGCCTTTTTCAGATCGAATTCCGTGCGGCGGATGATGACGCTGCGCTGGAAAGCGATATAATCGGTCAGCATTTCCTTGAGGCCGAGCACCTTCGGCACGTCGTCCACCAGCGCCAGCATGATGACGCCGACCGTCTCCTGCATCTGGCTGTAGGTATAAAGCTGGTTCAGGATCACCTGCGCGTTGGCGTCTCGTTTGAGTTCGACGACAATGCGCATGCCGTCGCGGTCGGATTCGTCGCGCAGGTCGGAAATACCCTCGATGCGTTTATCCTTGACAAGCTCCGCAATGTGCTCGATCAGCCTGGCTTTGTTGACCATATAGGGAATCTCGCTGACAACAATGCGGAACCGTCCGTTTTTCATCTCTTCAATATCCGCCCGGGCGCGCAGTGTGATTTTGCCGCGGCCGGTGCTGTAGGCCGCGCGGATCCCCGCGCGGCCCATGATGATACCGCCGGTTGGGAAATCCGGCCCGTGGATATGCTCCATGATCTCATCCAGCGTCGCATCCGGGTTGTCGATGACGCAGCACATGCCGTCGATGACCTCGCCGAGGTTGTGCGGCGGGATGTTGGTGGCCATACCCACCGCGATGCCCGTAGAGCCGTTGACCAGCAGGTTGGGAAACCGGGAGGGCAGCACCGACGGTTCTTTGAGACGGTCGTCGTAGTTGGAAACATAGTCGACCGTCTGTTTCTCAATATCGGTCATCATATCGAGCGATATTTTGCTCATCCTGGCCTCGGTATATCGGTAGGCCGCCGGCGGGTCGCCGTCAACCGAACCGAAGTTGCCGTGTCCATCCACAAGCGGATACCGCAGAGAAAAGCTCTGTGCCATCCGCACGAGCGCATCGTAAACCGAGGCGTCGCCATGCGGATGATACCGGCCCAGCACGGTGCCGACCGTATCGGCGCACTTGCGGTACGCCTTGTCGGGGCTCAGGCCGTTTTCATACATTGTGTAGAGAATGCGGCGGTGAACCGGCTTGAGGCCGTCCCGGACGTCGGGCAGCGCGCGCCGCACTATAACCGACATCGAATAGTCCAGAAACGATTTTTTCATTTCCTTTTCAATGTCGACGTGTATTACCTTGGTACCATCATTCAACATGTATTTGTTCACCCTTATCTAAATTGGTTGCCGTGCGGCAAAGGCATGCTTTCTTCCCCTGCAAAGGAGAGGGGGCTGCGGCAAGCCGGTTTATTCTTCCTTGGTCTTGCGGCGCCTGTCGTGATACCGGCCGCCCAGCTTTTCGGGGAACAGCCTGTGCGCAAACCGGAGGATTTCCGCGTTCATGCTGCTTTTGGGAATCGCATAGAGGCGGTCTTTGGTCGATTGCAGCGCAAACTGCTCGTCGTCCTCAAAAATCTCAATCGCATCGGTGAACATAAACACATATTCCGCGCCGTCATACCGAATGATTACGCCGCGCGAATAGAGCGTCACCTGATACTGCACGTTTTCCCGGCTCATTTCCCGGGCGATCTTCCTGCGCTGGAGATAGGGCGCCAGCCAGATAAACACGATCAAAGCCACCGGCAGCAACCCCAGAAACAAATACGTAGAGAGCTGTGGCGCGCCGAAAAAGCTCGCCAGATACACGACCGAAAGAAAGCCCAATACCCAGGTTTGAATCAGCTTGCCCTTTTTGTTGGTACGGTTGAACGCTTCGCGCAGGCAACGCATGATTTGCTCATAGGTCAGGGTATACGAAAAGGTTGGCCCTTCCTGCGGACCAATGCGGCTCAAGTCCATTGTTTCCAGATTATCCACCATAAGAATATCCATCCTGTATTAAAAATTATAATTGATACAAAGTGTTGTTATCAAAGCTCTTGAAACGGCTTTTCATAGGCCGCGCACTGCGTTTGCAGATAGTGGTGAAACGCCTCTGCGCGTTCCCCCTCAAAAACCCGCTTGGGAATGATGATGCCCCGCCCGGCGTCCAGCATCAGCAGATAGTGGTTTTCCGCGTTGTATACCCCATCGGAGTCCAGCCAGTCCACAACGTTTGTCTCGCCGCCGCAGGTTTCCTCAATCCGGTCCCCAAAAAGCCGCAGGCCGATTTCGCTGTGCAGATATTCGCTTTTGTCATACGCTTTTTTTGCCGCGCGTGCAATCAGCTTTTTATAGATCACTTTGTAATACGTGAGGGAGTATGCCGCAAACAGCAGCAGGATCACCCCCATGAGCAGGTACGGCGGCAAACCAAAACGGTCGGTCCAGAAATACAAAAGCAGCAGCACTACGCCAAACACCGCCTCCAGCGCGCCCAGAACTGTGAGCTTGCGGCGGCTTTTTTGCGCCGCTCCTTCGGACAGGCTCTGGTTGAACTCGAGATAATCCTCATATTGGATCCGCAGCGTCAGCACAAAGGCCGGGTTGGTATCCTCCATAGCAGCCCACCTCCTCATCCGGCGCGCACCGGCAGCCCCTACAGGATCTGCACCGGCACATTGAGTTTGTCCCGCAGCAGCGCAAGCAACGTCTCATAGTCCTCTTCGCCAATCAGCTCTTTGGGGATGACGATGCTCCTCTTTTGCGGAAACACGAGAAAAACCGTGCCGTCGATCTCATAGCAGGCGCGCACCTGCCGGTATGCCGGCATCTGCTCCTCCCCGCTGCGGGCATAGGAAAAGCCTTCGGTTTCTCCAAAGTCGATCTGCACGTCGTCGTAATAATCCTCTTCGATTTTATTGCCCTCGTCGATTTCGTCTTCAATCGAGCGCTCCGCCTTTTTGCGGACCTGCTCGTAAAACGCCTTGTAATCAAAGTGTTTGCATTTGAGATACTTGCGAATATTCGATACCACCGAATAGATGCAGACCGCCTCGCAGACCAGCGCAACCAGCAGGCTGAATACACCGAAATACCACAGCGCCGCAACCACCAGCGCAAGCGCGCAGACCAAAATCACCGGCCCTTTGGTGTAGCGGATGCGCAGATTGTTTTGGGTCTGCTGTTCCATCATATTCTGCATGGCAACTGCTTTGGCATGCTCATACACGCCGTTTTCATATTCGAGAGAAAGCGCCACGGTGTTTGCCATTGGTAAAATCACCTGCATTTATCCATCAAATTTTGATGCGGCCCCGCAGGGCTGCAAGATATACGGGTTATACATCAAGGTTTTGCACAAACTTGGCGTTGCGCTCGATGAATTCACGGCGCGGCGCCACTTTGTCGCCCATCAAAATCGTAAAGATCTCGTCGGCGCGCTCGGCGTCCTCCAGTTCTACCTTGAGGATCGTGCGGTTTTCCGGGTCCATCGTGGTTTCCCAGAGCTGCAGCGGGTCCATCTCGCCGAGGCCTTTGTAACGCTGGATGTCCACCTTTGCACCGTTTTCACCCGAAAGCTCCGCAATAAACGCATCCCGCTGCCCATCGGAATAGGCATAGCGCACCTGCTTGCCGCGCGACAGCTTAAACAGGGGCGGCTGCGCGATATAGATATGGCCTTCCTTCACCAGCGGCTTCATAAACCGGAAGAAGAAGGTCAATAGCAGCGTGCGGATGTGCGAACCGTCCACGTCGGCATCGGCCATGATGATTACTTTGCCGTAGCGCAGCCTGGACAGGTCGAACTCATCGCCAATGCCGCAGCCCAGCGCCGTGACGACCGGCATGAGCTTATCGTTGCCATAGACGCGGTCGAGCCGGGCCTTTTCCACATTGAGCATTTTGCCCCAAAGCGGCAGAATGGCCTGAAAACGGCGGTCGCGTCCCTCCTTGGCGGAGCCGCCTGCCGAATCGCCCTCGACAATATAGATCTCGGTCATTTCGGTGTCCTTTTCGGAGCAGTCTGCAAGCTTGCCGGGCAGCGCAGCGGTTTCAAGCGCCGATTTGCGGCGGGTCAGCTCACGCGCCTTGCGGGCGGCCTCTCTCGCGCGGGCGGCGCCCAGCGCCTTCTCGAAAATCGCCTTGGCCACCGCCGGGTTTTCCTCGAAGTAGGTCATAAGCTTATCATACACAAGCCCCTCGACGAGCTGCCGGCATTCCGTGTTTCCGAGTTTGGCCTTGGTCTGGCCCTCGAATTGGGCCTCCTGCAGCTTGACGCTGACAATTGCCGTAATGCCCTCGCGCACGTCCTCGCCCGTAAGCTTTTTATCCGATTCCTTGAGGATGCCGTATTTGCGGCCATAGTCGTTGAACACCCGTGTCAGAGCGGCTTTAAACCCCGTCTCGTGGGTGCCGCCCTCGGTGGTGTGAATATTGTTTGCAAACGAGAGGATGGTCTCGTTGTAACTGTCGTTGTACTGGAAGGCCACTTCGGCAACCGAGTCGCCCTCGCTGGCCTTGAGATAGATCACCGGCTCGTGCAGCACCTCAAGTGCCTTGCGGCGGTGAATGTGCTCCACAAAACTGCGGATACCGCCCTCATAGTACAGCCGCTCTCCGGTTTCCAGTCCGGGACGGCTATCCTGGATTTCAATTGTCAGGCCCGCGTTTAAAAACGCCTGCTCGCGCATGCGTGTGAGCAGCACGTCGTAGTCGAACGCGGTATCCTCAAAGACAGTGGCATCCGGCTTGAAGGTCACGGTGGTGCCGGTTTGTTCCGCCGGGCCCTCGTTTTGCAGGTCTCTGACCAGCTTGCCGCGCTCAAAGCGCTCGGTGAAGCGGCTGCCGTTGTAGCAAACCTCCACCTCGGTCCATTCGGACAGCGCGTTGACAACCGACGCGCCGACGCCGTGCAGGCCGCCCGACACCTTGTATCCGCTGCCGCCGAACTTACCGCCCGCGTGCAGCTTGGTGAACACCAGCGTCACAGTCGGGATCCCGAGCTTTGGGTGGATACCCGTGGGGATGCCGCGTCCATTGTCCCGCACGCGGATGATGTCCCCCTCCAGGATTTCCACCTGGATTTCGGTACAGACGCCCGCGAGTGCCTCGTCGATCGAGTTATCGACGATCTCATAGACCAGGTGGTGCAGGCCCCTTGGCCCCGTCGACCCGATGTACATGCCCGGGCGTTTGCGCACCGCTTCAAGCCCTTCGAGTACCTGTATGTCGTTTTCATCGTAGTTTGCCGTATAGTTTTGGGTGTTGTCCACTCGGTAACCCTCCTAAGACTGTTTGTTTCGTATTCCGCGCCCCTCTATGGAAGATTGGAGATCCCTTGCAGGAATCCCGTGCGCTTTTTAAGTGTCTGCGAGGAAATCTGCGAAATATACACAGTGGCTTTGCGCCGCCGCACACAGACAATAAAGCTCTTGGGCAGCTCGGTGCAGACGTTGACCACCCTGCCCGCCCGCTCTGCGCGCGCCAGATACATTTTGGTAAATTTGGAAATCGAGGTGTTTTCCAGATCAAAAATCCCAATGATATCCTCAAGCAGGACAACCGTGTCCTGGCCCAGATGCAAATACATATTCACCATTCCCCGCCGTTTGGTTTGTCCGGGTAAAAAAATACGGACCGCGCCGCCCGGTCAGACGACGGTTGCCGCTGCAAAAAACGCCGATAAACGCGCAATTGACAGCGAAAAAGACAGCCTTTGAAGCGTTTCCCGCAGAAACCATCGGCAGGAGGGGCGGCGCCGCCGGACTGTCTCAACAAGTAGTATGATTATAGCAAAAAAATGTGGATACAAAATGAATAACAGCGATAAAACACACCTCAAAACGTCTAAAAATCCGTGTTTCACCGCTGTTATTTTTATACAATTTGTCCTTGTTTCATCTGGAAGACCGCACCGCCGGACAGCGCCGAAAAGCTGCTGGGATCGCAGCAGGTTAAAAACACCTGCCGGCCTCCAAGGCTGTTGAGTACAAAGTCTTGCCGGCGAACGTCCAGCTCGCTGAGCACGTCGTCCAAAAGAACCACTGGCGTCTCTCCGGTGGTTTTCTCCACAATTTCGCTCTCGGCAACTTTCAGCGCCAGCGCTGCGCTGCGCTGCTGTCCCTGCGAGGCAAACCGCTTGCAGGACAACCCGTCGATCCGCAGTTCTAAATCGTCCCGGTGCGGGCCCGCTGTTGTAAACCCGGCCGCAAGATCGGCTTGCAGCCGTTGCGCAAAAACCTGTGCGAAATCCTGTTCGGTCCGGCAGTCCTCTCCAATGCCCGCGCTGTAAACCACCGAAAGCGCCTCGGCGCCCCGGCTGATCCCCGCATACACCGCGGCTGCGCTCTGTTGCAGCATCGCGGTATATTCCCGCCGCAGGCGGGTGATGACACAGGCGCACCGCGCAAGCGATGTGTCAAACGCCTCGATCACCGCAGCGCCGCCGTAGCGCGCGTTTTTCAGCAGCGCATTGCGCTGTGCGAGGTTCCGCTCGTATTCGCCAAGCGCCGCGGCATACCGCGGGCGGAGCTGCGTCAGTGCGCTGTCGAGGAACTCCCGCCGGCATTTGGGGCCGCTTTTGACGAGATCGAGATGGTCGGGCGAGAAGACCACAGCGTAAAACGCGCCGGCCAGCCTGGATGCGCCGGGCAGTTTTACACCGTTGAGAAACGCGGATTTGACGCCTGACAGCACGAGGCGGGCCGTATTGTCCCGCACTGAATTCTGAAACTCCATGTAAACATTGGCCTCAGGCCGATTTAAACGCACCATTTCGGCGTCTTTTGCACCGCGGAAGCTCTTATCCCCAGTGAACAGCCAGATGGCTTCCAGGAGATTTGTCTTGCCCTGGGCGTTATCCCCGTAAATCACGTTGATCGAAGGGGCGGGAGCGAGCTCCACCGAGGCAAGGTTCCTGAAATCGCAAAACGAGAGCTTGGTTATCTGCACGGCCCCACAACCTCAATCCTGATATCCTCAATCAACACGGCATCGCCGGGCCGGAGCTTTTTGCCGCGCAGCAGGCAGGGTTCCCCATTGATCACGCAGACGCCCGAGGCCACAATTTCCTTGGCCTGGCCGCCGGTGTCCGCAATGCCCGTGAATTTGAGCAGTTGATCAAGCCGGATATACGCGGTTGCAATCTCAATTTTCTCAGTTTTCATTTTTCAACCTCACGGGCAGCACCAGAAACAAAAAGTCCTCCCCCGAAACCGGCACAATCTTCATCGGGGAAAGCGGACCGCTGCTCTCGATTTTGACCTCCTCGCACTCGCAGGCTTTGAGCGCATCGGTCAGGTACCGGCTGTTGAAGCCGATGGACACGGCTTCACCCGTCAGTTCTACAGCGAGTTCGTCGAACGCCTTACCAATCGCAGTTGAGCAGGAAAGGGCAATTTTATTCTGCGAGAATTCGCAACGGATCGGACTCTTTAACCGATCGGTTATCAAAAGAGCGATTCGTTCTATACTCTCTGTAAATTTTTTCGCATCCACGCGCACCGTGGTCAACGATGATGCAGGAATTGCAGCATCGTAATCCAGGAACTCTCCTTCCAACAGGCGGGAGATGACATTGTATGCGCCGCAGACAAAGACAATGTGTTTCGGGCCGATTTGGATTGAAAGCGTTTTTTCCTCATCGTCTGCAAGCAGCTTGGAAAGCTCGGAAAGCGTCTTACCCGGCACAACAAACTTCAACCGGTCCGGATAGGCTATTTTTTCCTTTCGGAGTGCGAGACGGAATCCATCAATCGAAACGATTTTCAAAAAGCCGTCTTTTAGATCGAAAAGGGATCCTGTTAAAATTGGTTTTTGATCGGTGATGGCGGTTGCAAACAGCGTCTGCCGGATCATGTTTTTGAGGGTTTTTTGCGAAATTTCCAACTGTTGGTCGCCGCCGGCGGCTGGAAGTTCGGGAAAATCGTTGGCGTCCATCCCTAAAATATTGAACTCACTGCTTCCGCAGCGAATGGTGGTGAGCAGTTTTTCGTCGCTTTGGATGGTGACTTGGTCGCCGGCCATGTGTTTGGTCATTTCGGAAAATAGCCGGGCATTTAAAACAATGCGGCCGGACTGTTTGTTTTCGGAGGCTATTTTTGTGGTGATGCCGAGTTCCAGATCATATCCGCTGAGCGTCAGGGTGTTTTCGGAGGCGTTCAGCAGAATTCCCTCGAGTGCAGGGATGGTGGATTTGCCGGGTACGGCCCGGGATACGGAGGAAACAGCGTCGCATAATAGTTGTCTGTCGCAGGTGACGAACATATTGAGGCTCCTTTCTCTAGAAAGACAGGTTATATTTAAATAGTAGTAGTAGTAGGGGGCGTGCAAAAGTTGAAGAGGTGCGCAAAGTGCAGTGGCTGTGCGGGTTTATGCCGCATGCGTGCCGGATGAAACGGAAGACGGAAACTTGTGGAATGCTGCGGCAAAAAGAAATTTCCCACAATGGTGTGGAAAACCATGTGGGGAAAGTGGAAAACAGTGTGGAGAGGCGCTTGATTATGTAAACCAAGTGCAACCACTTTTTTTCAACCGGTTGGTTTTGTGAAGAGTGGAACTGTTGAGAATGTCTGCGCAGACCTCAGCTATCCCGGATGTTTTTGATAATATCTTCAACGGTCTCCCGGTAGCGGGAATCGCTTTTCATGTTTTTTTCTACCTGCTGGATCGCGTAGACGATCGTCGAATGGTCGCGTCCGCCGAATTCCTCGCCGATGGCGGACATTGACATCTGGGTGATTTCCCGTACCACATAGATGGAGACCTGACGGGCGCTTGAGATCTGTGCGGCGCGTTTGTTCGACCGAATGTCCTGCGCGGAGACCGAGAAGGTGCGCGAGACCTCCCCAATGATCCGTTCCACGGTGACCGGTACGGGCTGGTCGTCGTTGAGGATGTCGCGGATGGCGTTTTGTGCCGTAGAGATGGTGGGCGGGGTACCTGCAAGCAACTTGTAGGCTTTGAGCTTTTTAACGGCGCCTTCGAGCTGCCGGATGTTGTTTTTGAGGCGGTTGGCGATGTACTCCGCGACCTCGTCGGGGATTTCGATTTGCAGCAGCTCTGCTTTGCGCCGGATGATGGCAATACGGGTCTCGAAATCGGGCGGCTGCACGTCTGCGAGCAGGCCCCATTCAAAACGGGTGCGCAGCCGTTCCTCCAGGGTTTTAATTTCTTTGGGAGGCCGGTCGGAGGTCAGCACGATCTGTTTGCCTGCGTGATAGAGAGAATTGAAGGTGTGGAAGAATTCCTCCTGGGTGCTCTCTTTCCCGCCGATAAACTGGATATCGTCGACGAGAAGCACGTCCGCGTGCCGGTATTTTTCGTGAAAATCCTGCGCTTTTTCATGGGAGATGGCGTTGATCAGCTCGTTGGTGAATTCTTCGCCTTTGACGTAAATGATATTGGTACCGGCTTTGTTTTTGCCGATTTCGTTGCAGATGGCATAGAGCAGATGGGTTTTTCCGAGGCCGGAGGCGCCATAAATAAACAGCGGGTTATAGGCGCCCGAGGGGTTGGCTGCGACCGCGAGTGACGCTGCGTGTGCAAACTTGTTGCTGGGTCCTACAATGAAGGTTTCAAAGGTGTATTCGTAGTCGCCGCTCGAATACGACTTATCCGCTTCTTCGGGCTGAATGTTGGAAATGACCTGCGCGGATTTGGATTGGTATCCCTCCGCGTTGTCGTCTTCACAGATAATTTTGATCTGGGTTTCAAAGCCCAGCACCGTTTCAAAGCTGCGCTTGAGCAGGGACATATATTTCTCCTGCAAAATATTTTTCTGAAAAGGCGTGCGGACATATAAAACGGCAGTGCCGTCTTCAAATTTAACCGGTTCGATGCAGGATATCCAGATGTTGTGCGCGACCTCGCTGATCTCACGCTTGCAGTAGTCGCTGACAAGCTGCCAGACCTCTATAAACGATTCCATCGTTGCGTTAACCCCCATTTATCAACGGTCGAAAAGTGAACCGGCCGTTGAATGAATATTGTAAACCTGTTTAAAGCGCGTGGAAAGCGCAGATTTCCACAATTTCAAAGTGTATTAATTTTACCACAGGTATTAAACAGATTTCAACCTTTTCCACAAGGATATTTTGCGATATTTCCATCCGGCGGTATCTTGTGTCCGCCGCCCGTCCCTGCCTGTATGCGGGTTGCATGGGGGTTGTATGGGAAATGAGCAAATTGGTTTTCTAAAAAACGGGTTGATTTTTACTTTGTGCCGGAATGCGGCTGCTGTATACCAAAACCCATTGAAATCATTGTATAGGTTGTGGAAACGGGGGTATCGTTGCGGGTTTCTTCTATATAAATAGGGTTTGCAGTGGTCGGGCTTTTGCATATGCGGGGTGGAGTTCTGTGGGATTGCAAGGGACTTTGTGCGTGACGACGGTCCGCACCACAGTGCAGGGTCCTTGTGCGGCAGTGGAAAAAATGCAGCGAGAATTTGCCGCCCGTGGGTAAAAAAATCTGAAATTCGGGCGGTTTTGTCCATTTAGATATTGACATCGCCTGTCCAAATACTATATACTTTATTATTGCAAGGTTTCGCCTCGAAAGGAGGGTTTCAGAGTGATTAGAACGTATCAGCCGAAAAAACTGCAGAGAAAAAAAGAGCACGGTTTCCGCAAGAGAATGGCAACCAAAAACGGACGCAAAGTGCTGGCTCGCAGAAGAGCAAAGGGCAGAGCACGCCTGACCCACTAATGATTTGGCCACAACCTTTTTTGTGGTCTTTATTTTTAATCACGGATAATTGGAAAAAAAGATGCGTAACACGATAACACTTCATGATAATCGGGACTTTGTCCGCATGTATCGCGGGGCGAAGTCCTTTGCCCATCCGCTGCTTGTCACCTATGTTCGTAAAAACAGGTTGGGACAATGCCGTATGGGCATTACCGCGAGCAAAAAGATTGGGAAAGCGGTTTCGCGAAACCGCGCAAGGCGTATCATCCGGGAGGCCTACCGGCAGTTGGAGCCGGCGTTTTCCGGACCAGTGGGCTTTGACTTTGTCTTTGTCGCGCGCAGCAAAACAACGAAGGTGAAAACTGCGGATGTTCTGGCTGTGATGAGAAAACAGCTGAAAAATGCGGGAGTCCTGCCATGATGAAGAAACTCTTGCTTTTGTTGATTTCGTTTTACAGAAAAGTACTATCCCCGCTCAAGCCTGCCTGCTGTAGGTTCTATCCTACCTGCTCCGAATATGCCTATACGGCAATCCTGCGTTTTGGAGCATGCAAGGGCGGGCTTTTGGCGGTTTGGCGTATTTTGCGATGCAATCCCTTCAACGAAGGCGGCATCGACTATGTTCCGGAAAAACCTGCCAAAAAGTAAACGCATTTGGCTTAGAATGGAGGTTATGTGCAGATCATGCAATTCATTTATAATGTAGTCGGCACGCCGCTCGGCTACGTCATGTGGGCCTGTTATCAGCTTGTCAACCTGTTTACCGACAACAGCGCGGTCTGTTATTTTGTCGCGCTCGTGCTGTTCACGCTGCTGATCAGGCTGCTGCTCTATCCGCTTGCGGTTAAGCAGCATAAAAACAGCTTGGCGATGGTCAAGTTTAAGCCCAAAATGGAAGCAATACAGAAACGCTATGCCAATGATAAGCAAAGACTCAATGAAGAGATGATGAAGCTTTACCAGGAGGAGCACTACAACCCAATGTCGGGCTGTCTGCCCCTGCTGATCCAGATGCCGATTCTGTTCGGCCTGATCGACGTCGTATACCGTCCGCTCAAGCACATTTTGCATATTCCGGCGGATGTGATTGAAAAGGCTGTGACAATTACCAAGGATACTTTGGGCGTCACGACGGGATACGCCGAGCAGATCAACGTGGTGCAGGCGTTTCATGCGCATCCGGATGCGTTCAGCACGATGGGTGCGGAGTTTATCGACAAGGTTTCAGGTTTTAACCTGAACATTTTCGGCATTGACCTGGGCGAGACCCCGAGCCTTGCGTTTAACCTGCTGCTGCTCATTCCGATTCTTTCGGGTGCAACGGCGCTGATTCAGAGCTTGTATTCGATGTATAAGACAACCCATTCGATGGGTCAGTCCGCGGGCGGCGGCATGATGAAGGGCATGATGATCATTATGCCGTTGTTCTCGGCCATGATCGCCTTCCAGGTCCCGGCGGGCGTTGGTCTGTATTGGACCATCTCGAACACCATCTACATTCTGCAAACTTTCCTGCTGTATAAGATCTATAATCCTGAAAAGATCTTGGCCGCCGCGCGCGCTGAGGAGGAACGGATCAAAGAGCAGGAGCGCTTGGACCGCGAGGAGCGCAGGCGCAAAGCAAGAGAACGGCAGCTTGAAATGCAGCAGTCCAAGGGGCAAAAGGGCAAAAAGAAGCCTGGAAATGTTACTTTGCCGGCAAAGGCCGCGCCGGAGGAGCCGATGGATGAGGCTTCTGAAAAGGAACTCACACAAAAGGAAATCAACCGCAGGCTGCTTGCGGAAGCAAGAAGGCGCGATGCGGAGAAATATGGCGAAGAATATGTGGAGGTCACCGACGACGATCTGAATGTATTCTAACGCGTCGCAGGGTAGAGGGCTGTACTAGTAAACTGGGGGTGTAAGCAGTGATAAAAGAAGTGGTGGTCTCTGCCAAGTCTGTCGAGGAGGCCGTTGAAAACGGCTGCGTCCGTCTGGGCGTAGACAGGGACCGGCTCGGGCACGAGGTGCTGGAGGAGCCGGCCAAGGGACTTTTCAGCATCTTCAAAAATTCACAATACAAAGTCCGGGTGTTTTATGAGCTGACGAAATCGGATGTGGCCATGGCGTATTTGCAGGGTATCCTGGACCAGATGGGCCTGCACAGCGCGGCAATCCGCAAGGAGGAAGCCGCCGACGGTGTGAAACTCACGCTGGAAGGAGAGGGCCTCGGCGTGGTAATTGGTCATCGCGGCGAAACGCTAGACGCTTTGCAGTATCTGACCGGATTGGCGGCCAATCGCGGGGACGAAAAGTATTTCCGCGTGACGCTGGATTGCGGCAATTTCCGCGAGAAGCGCGAGCAGACGCTCGAAGGCCTTGCACGCAAGATGGCCACAAGTGCAGTTAAAACAGGCCGGGAGATCCGGTTGGAGCCGATGAATCCCTATGAGAGGAGAATCATCCACGCGGCCGTGCAGAAGGTTGCGGGCGCCACTTCCGCCTCGTTTGGCGAGGAGCCCAACCGCCGGGTGGTGATTAAGCCGACCGCCCCCAGAAAAGGCGGCGATTCCCGGAACAGAAGGCCCGGGGACAGGCGCTCCGGCGGAGGCGGCCGCCGTCCCGGTGCACGCGGGCCGCGTCCGCTGGAGAGAACACAGGATGCAGCGCGGCAGGCCGCGCCGGTTCAGGAAGCTGCGGATAAGCCGCTGTATTCCAAGATCGAATTGGACGACTAAACCGCCTGGAAGTTTTCCGGGCGCGGGGCGGGTTCTGACAGCGGTCAGGACCTGCCTTTTTATATGGAAGCATTGGGAAAAGGAGGGGGATACATGTCGGGTTTACAGGCATCCACAGTTGCCGCGATTTCCACGCCTCTGGCGGCGGGCGGGCTTGGTGTGATACGGGTTTCGGGTCCCCGGGCCGTGGAGCTGGCCGCAGAGGTTTTTTCGCCTGCGGGAAGCAGGCGCGTACAGGACGTGCCGGGATATAGCGGCGTATACGGACGGGTGCACGATCAAAGCGGCGACATTGATGAAGCGGTTGCACTGGTTTTTCGCGCGCCCAAAAGCTATACGGGCGAGGATGTTGTGGAATTGTCCTGCCACGGCGGCGTCTATATTTTGCAGCGCACGTTGCGCGCGCTGGTCGCGGCCGGTGCAGTGCCAGCAGCGCCTGGTGAATTCACCAAGCGCGCCTTTTTAAACGGCAAGCTGGGGTTGACCCAGGCCGAGGCTGTGATGGATTTGATTGCCTCGCAGGGGGATCAGGCGGCGCGTGCGGCCCTGAGCGCCCGGGATGGCGCCCTATATGCCAAAATACACGGTGTGGCCAGTGGGTTGGTGGCGATATCGGGCCATATGGCGGCCTGGGTGGACTTTCCCGAAGAGGATATCCCGGAGGTGGAACAGAAGACGCTGCAGCAGGCGTTGCAGCAGGCACTCGATGAGATCGGAGCGCTGATCCGGACGTTTGATGCGGGACAAGTGCTGCGGGAAGGCGTGGAGACCGCAATTGTCGGCAGGCCCAATGTGGGGAAGTCCACTCTGATGAACCTGCTGGCGGGTTGCGAGAAAAGCATCGTGACCGATATACCCGGCACGAC
>CATNEU010000006.1 GCA_950097605.1 uncultured Oscillospiraceae bacterium
GTATTATCCCCTATCTACCCGGCCCAGCAAATAATCCACATTGACCTACTACAAATCGGCCAGCGCGCAGAGCATGTGCGAGGGAATTGTTCTTTGTCCAGATTCGTAATTGGCATAGGTGCGTCTTGCAACGGAGAGATAGTCGCTCACCTTTTGCTGGGTCCAATCATGATCCTCCCGCAAATCGCGGAGCCGCCTGTATTGCCTGTCTGCACCGGTTTCTGTTTTCCAATACTCTTTCAAACCGTATCACCCTTTTCTAGTATAAAACAGGTGATACGGAAAATGAATGAGCTACGGTGTTTAAAATATGATCCGAGGGATCATATTTTTACACCGCGTATTCCTCCACAAGATGGCAAGTCTTGATATCCACCAGCGCGTCGATTAAAATACCGCCGTCGGTATACGACAGCTCGAGAATTTTCGAGCTCTCCCGCAGCACCGCCTCGAGATGCGACTTGGCATAGGGCAGCAGCAGGCGCAGACGTTTTGTGCGTGCGGGCAGCGCAGCCTCGATCTTGCGCAGCATTTCCTCAAATCCCGCGCCGGTTTTGGCGGACACCACGCAGGCGTTTTCTCTGTGGACCAGCGGCACAAACGCGCCTTCCATATCGCTCTTGTTATAAATGGTGACCACCGGCGTTTCCTGGCAGCCAAGATCCGCCAATAGCTGATCCGTCACCTGCTGCTGCTTTTCCATCGACTCGTTCGAAAGGTCGCAGACATGTAAAATCAAGTCGGCCGCGGCCGCCTCTTCCAGTGTGGACTGAAACGCCTCGACGAGATTGTGGGGCAGCCGGCTGATCAGCCCGACCGTGTCCACCAGCAAAACGCTTGTGCCGCCCGGCAACTCAAGCATTCGCGTTGTGGGGTCGAGGGTTGCAAACAGCTTGTTTTCGGCAAGCACCCCCGCGCCGGTCAGTGCGTTGAGCAGCGTGGACTTGCCCACGTTGGTGTAGCCCACAATCGCGGCGGTCAGCACGTCGTCCTTTTTGCGGCGGGCCCTGCGCAGGCTCCGGCGCTTCTCCAGCCCGGCCAGCTCCTGTTTGAGATGGGTGATCCGGCGGCGGATGTGCCGCCTGTCCGACTCGAGCTTGCTCTCGCCGGGACCGCGCGTACCGATGCCGCCGCCCAGCCGGGAGAGCTGCCCGCCAAACCCAGTCAGGCGCGGCAGCCGGTATTCGAGCTGCGCCAGCTCCACTTGCAGCTTACCCTCGCTCGAATGCGCGCGCTGCGCGAAAATATCGAGGATCAGCGTTGTCCGGTCGACCACGGCCAGTTCGGTCTCCTCTTCGATGTTGCGCATCTGGGTGGGAGAAAGCTCGCTGTCGAAAATCAGCAGATTTGCCTCGTTGTGCGCGCAAAATTCTTTGATTTCCGCAAGCCTTCCCGCGCCGATATAAGTAGCGGTATCGGGTTTTTCCCGTTTCTGGATGACTTTGGCGAGCACCTGTGCGCCGGCCGTCCGGGCCAGCTCCTCCAGCTCGTCTATCGAATATTCCGCGTCGTAGTCGCCGGTGTCGACGCCCACAAGCACGGCTTTTTGCATAATTTGTTCCTGATCGTGCATACAATTCTCCTTTGACATTTGATGATACTAGTATTTTCCGGTTGCACGATTCCTATCCGAACAGCGCCCGCTGTCCCAAACGTTCTTTTTGCCCGCGGCGGCGCGTACTGCCGGCCGCATGGCGAAAGCGCCTGTCCGCTCAGAACCGGCAGAATAGACGAAGTCTCCATCCCATCGCGCACACCTCCTTTCCCGTGATCTCCAGGGGCATTTACCAATGCATATGCGCCTTTGCCTTGCGGATCAGGTTTTTATGGTTGTCAAACGTGACCACCCGCTCGGCCTGTTCGATATCCACCCACATGGTTTGGGCAATTTCCTTTTCCTGCATCACAACACGGTCGTGCTTGGCCCTGGCCAGGAAATACACCACTTCCTTCATCACACCCGGCTTAGGCGCGTATTCCACGCGCTCCCGAAACCCCTCCAGAAATGTGATATCCAGTCCTGTCTCCTCCTTGACCTCCCGTACGGCGGTCTGTATTTCATTCTCCCCGACTTCCACATGCCCTTTCGGAAACGACCAATGCCCGCCGCATCTGTGCTTGACAAGCAAAAGTTCAGGGAGTTGTTTGTCTTTTGCATCGCGAAACACAATGGCCCCGCATGATTTTTCCCTCTTCATCCGTTTTCCACCTTCCTGTATATGCAGCCGGCGGCCGCTAAGGCACGTCGGCAATTTTTCCATAACCGCGCCGCACATTTTAAAGTGTATACCGCGGCGGTTCTTTCATACACCCGGAGCAGCCCCGGACTTGCGCTCGAAAATTTGAATTGTTTGCACGCGCTTTATAAATAGGATTTGGTGATATCCGGTTTTAATACACCGTTGCTGTATCTCTTCAAAAAATCGGTAAATTCCTGTGGGTCAAACGTCCCGTTTTTCACGAGGATTTCCTGGTATTCCTTTGTGCTGTTCACAAAATAGCCCGTTTCTGCAAACCCGTTTTTCAGGTAGAACCGTTTTCTCCTTATGCGTTCCGCCCGGTCTTGCGTCTGCGCATTGCATCTGTCAATAGAAAGCACCAGCTTGTTTTCCGGATACCGCCGCTCGATCTGTCCAAGTATCCGGCTTCCATATCCTTGGGACCTCTGTGGCGCATCCACCGCGAGATAGATGATAAACGTAATGCCGCCATACGTCGCCATATATACAAAGCCGCACAGGCGGTCTGCGTCATAGAATGCCAGAAGGTCCGTCCCCGGCGATTTGGACATGACAAGCATCACGAGGAACGACATGCGCTCCCCTTTGCGGAAAGACGCTTTGTATATCGTTTTGACCTCTTTCGTATTTTTATTTTTGGAAGACACGCTCTTTGCAACAACGTCCATGCACTACCTCCCACACTGGTCTTGTATGTTCTGCCGTGGATAGTTTGCAAATACATTGCTTAAAAAACAGAAGTTTCTGTCATGGAAGAACCATTTTCATTAGTATAGCACGTTCGCGTGTGTTATTCCAGTAAATGCACGCCCATCTGCTCAAAATGCCAGGGGGTGATTGACCAGGTGCGTGGAAACCCGCGGGAAACCTCGAACCGGTGGAACGCCAGAAGGGTTTGCGCGTCCAGAGAGCCGGTCAGATCCCCGTCGTAAAAGCCGTTTTGGCGCAGAAACCGTTGCACAAAAACCACATCTGCACCGTACATACCCGGGCTGACCGCGCGCAGGCCATTTGAAAACACGCCGTATATCCCGCCCGAAACCGCCACGCTGTCCCCTTCGTTCACCATGTCGTAGAGCTTTGCGGCGTCGGCATTGTCCAGACGGAAACAGCCATGGGAGGCGGCGTGCCCGACCGACTCGGGATGGGTGGTACCGTGCAGACCAAAATTGCCCCAGGTGCAGCTAAGCCCGATCCAATAACCGCCGAAGCCCTCGCCCCAGTGCGCCTTTTCCGAAATTGTGAAGGAGCCGACCGGCGAAGGCGTCTCGGGTTTGCCGACCGCGCAGGGGAACGACGCCACGGGCTTGCCGTTCTCCAATACATAAACAGTTTTTTCCGGAAGCTCGATCAATATACTTGTGCGCGGGGGCGCCGCCTCGGATGCGGGGCTCTCCGCAGGCCGTTCCGCGCCCAGCACGGGCAGAAGCAGACCCATCGCCGCCACGCCTGCTAGGCATGCGGCCACCAGGGCGTTTCCCCGTTTTTTTTGCACGCGCATCCCCCCTTTACCCGCGAAAACCGTATGCCGTCCGGCAATCCGGCGCAGACTCGCTTTTCTATGATATGAGCCGCAACGGGCCGTTTATGTTTTCCCGGCTGCATACAGGATATATCGGGCCTCCGCTGATTTTTTGATTGAAAATCCCGGATTTTATGGTATCATAGATGCTAGGGCGTGTTTTGAAACCGGTGTTGGCCGTCCTCTGCGGCAGGGCGTAAAGGTCCCCTTCCTGTGAAAGGACATCCGCAACACAGATTTCAAAACACGCGCGCACCTGCAAATACATTCTGGACGGAGTTGACTATCCATGGATCAAACGACCATTCTCATGATCATCGGCGGTGCAATTGTTGCCGCCGCGCTGGTTTTTGTGATTCTGCATATGCTGTATGTGACCGGCCAGCGCAGCCGGTCGATGCTCATTGGTAAGCTCAAGCGCTATGCAGGCATCCGCAGCTTTCAGGTTTTAAACGACATCACGCTCCCCTATAAAGGACAAAACGTGCACATCGACCACATTCTCGTGGGATTCTTCGGCGTTTTGGTCATCCGGCGGGTCCACCTCAAAGGGGAAATTATCGTCACGCCGAGCGACGACCACTGGACGAATGTGCTGGATAAAGACGGATTCAAGAAAAAACGCATCCCGAATCCGCTGCGGGAAAGCGAGCAGATGGAACTGGCGCTGCGCAGCGTGTTTTCGGAGGAGGGGGTCTATAAGATCTCCATTGAGCCCATTGTTGTCTTCACGGCCAACCGTATGCTGAAAATGACCGGCCCCGGCGATCTGCCGGTTGTGAAAATCGGCAAGCTGCGCAGCTATCTGGCGCAGCCGCGCTTTGACAAGGACCGCGACGTGGATGTGAAGCAGGTTTGCAGCGTGATTCAAAAGCGCAACATCGAACAGGGCAAGTGAGCGCTTTTAGTTCTGCTTATAAGAGCGGAAGGCGAAAAAAGGAGTGGAACGGGCATCTGCCCGTTCCACTCCTTTTTTCATCACAACAAAAAAACCAGAGATTCACCGTCCATTTTGCACGGCTTACCGCGATTCAGAACGGCTAAAGGGGAAATACGCATTCTGCCAAGATCGTGTACAACGCAAAACGCTCCTTAGCTTGGGTTGTTGAATCTGATATCCGTCCACCAATTTGGACATAACTCACCAAGTGTTATGGTATCAAGTGCGTCATAATCCAGTAAAACCTCTATGTTTTTGCTGTTTCTATCCAATTGCATTAAGAATTCACGACAGGCTCCGCACGGCGGACCCACTTTCCCATCTGGCATGATTGCAAGAATTTTCACGATCTGATGTTCTCCGTTTGTGATCATATTGGCGATGGCACAAAACCGTGTGTACACACACGGGTCGGCGCTTGTTTCAAAAGAATAGCCCAAAGGCTCTGCCTTTGGCCGCGTGTCCGCGCGGACTGCGCTTTGCGCAGCGGCTATTTTTTATTCCAGCTCTGCCTTTGCCACCCGCACAACATACTGGTGCCCATAGGCGCTCGCCGATGCGTACAGCGTAAACAACCCGTTTTCCGCGTCGTGCGCAAACGGGAGTGTTTCGCCGCTGTCGAGCCACCGGAGGCGGTGGACGGACTTCCCGGCAACCCCGGTAAACGCGCGCGGCCCCTCGCCCGCCGGGCCGGCCGTCACATGGCTGTCTCCGGCATTGTGCAGGTCGTGGATAAAGAAATACAACGCGCCGTCCGGCCCCCGCAGCGCAAAGTCCTTGCCGGTGCCCCGCACGCCGCAGGGCTTTGTTTCATAAATTGCCTCGCCGAAAATTCCGCACCATTCTCCGATCGTCTCAAGCGTGGCTTCCTGCAACTTGGGAACGCTGCCGTCTCCGGCCGGTCCGATGTTCAGCAGGTAGTTGGCCCCTGCGCCGCGGCAGGCGCAGAGGGTTTCCAGCAGGGCGCCCACCGGTTGATAGCAGAAGTCATGCCTGCCAAAGCCCCAGTGTCCGTTCATTGTCTGGCACATCTCCGCCGCTATGTATTTCGCGTGTCCCCTGCGGTCAATCGGCGCGGGCCGGCCCTGTTCAAACGTCACGACATCAATCTCGGGGTGCCCGATCCGGCCGCGCGCATCCAGCCCGGTGTTGTTGACAATTACCGCCTCAGGCTGGCGCTTGCGGATCATTCCGTAAAGCGCGTCCAGTTTCCAGTCGGCGTCCGGCTTGCTCCAGTTGCCGTCGAACCAGAGGCCGCCGATTTTGCCATACTGGGTGCACAGCACCTCGACCGACCGATACAGATACTCCAGATAGGCGTCGAAATCCGATGCAAACAGCTCGTTGTGCCAGTCGAGTGTCGTATGGTAAAAAAACGGGACGATGCCCTCGCAGCGGCAGCCCTCCGCAAATTCCGCTACCAAGTCGCGCTTTGCGGCGCTGTGAGGCGCGTCGTACGCGCTGAGCCCCCTGGTGTCATAGAGGGAAAACCCGTCGTGGTGGCGGGTGGTCAGCACAATATAGCGCATGCCGGCCCGCTTTGCGAGCTGCGCGAGCGCGCGTCCATCAAAGCGCGCCGCGGTAAACTTCGCGGCGCGCTGTTCATACTCCTGTTTGGGGATACCGTGGCTGTACATCGTCCATTCGCCCTGCCCGAGCAGGGAATACAGCCCCCAATGCACAAACATACCAAATCCCAGTTTCTCATACGCCGCAATATATTCCGCGGGCGCAGGCGTTGTCCGTCCGTCCATATGTCTCCTCCTTTACGTGTATGTATACATTTCCAAAAGGGCCGCGCGGTCTCATCCTACGACAATGCCGCGCGGCCCTCTATACTCTATTATGACGGTTTTGTGGCGTTGTTGATCTCATACCAGATATCCGGCATCAACGCGCTGCCGTTGAGGCTGGCGGCGCTTACGTCCACCTCGGCGGACTCGTCCGGGCGCACCTTGCGGCCCATGACAACCAGCCGGGCGTCGACTGCCCGTCCGGGACGGTTGAATTCATAGGTGCAGGTGGAAAGCGTGGCCAGTTCATCCCCATACTTTACGTCCACCGTGGTTTTCAGCAGGTTGCGTTTGTTCACCTCGGCAACAAAATTATCGAACGCCTCCTCGGAATCGGCCTGGATGAAGTCGTGATAGTTGAACACCTCGCCGTATTTGGCTTCGGTGGTGGCGACAAACACCGCAAATACCTTGAAGGTTTGCTGCTGCTTGGGAGTATCAAAGGTGAAAACCGGATGGGCCTTGTAAAAGTCCAGCTTTTCATAGCCCATGAGCTCCCCAAACATTCTGCCGTCCTTCATGTTGTGCGAATAGATCACGGTATTGGTTGAGTTGGGGTCGAGCGTATTGCGGTAGTCCAGAAACGCCGTGCCGTATTTGTCATAGTCGCCGTAAAAATCCCGGCGCAGATAGTAGTCGTTGTCCTTGGCCTGCACAACGGGCAGCGAGATACCCGTGCCGGGCACCTCCACCCAGCCTACGGTGTCCGGGTTTTCCGCTAGCAGAGCGGCAAACTTCTGCTCCTGCGTCATCGGCGGCGCCTCGCTGCTGCCGGCGCCGGCGCTGCTTTCCCCCTGCGGCTTTTTATACAATTGCACAAGGTCGTCCGTTTTACTGCGGTTTTGGTAGGATTCCCAATAGTAGTTGCCGAGATAGCCCGCGCTGACCACGAATGCGATCAGCGCCGCAATGCTGACCAGCTTGAGCGCGATATCCCCGGCGCGGTCGCCCTTCCAGGGAATGAACATCCGCACAAACCAATTCTGTTTTTTCTTCTCCCGTTTTTCACGCATCAGCGAACAGCTCCTTTACCGGCATGCCGCCCTCCAGGCCGTCTGGCGGGGCGGACAGATATCTGCGAACGAGATCGAGCAGGTGCAGCGACGTGAGGTTCCGCACATACTCGCGCTCCGCGCCGCCGCGGCCCAGCAGCAGCTTCCGGGCCCAGACCCGCTCGCGGTCGGCAAGCGCGATATACACCAGGCCAACGGGTTTTTCTGCGGTGCCGCCGCCCGGCCCCGCGATGCCCGTCACGCCCACGCCGATGTCCGCGCCGGCCCTTTCGCGTATACCGGCCGCCATCTGCATGGCCACCCGCTCGCAGACAGCTCCCTGCTCCGCGAGCAGCCGGGCGCTGACGCCCAGCGCGCGGGTTTTGGCCTCGTTTGCATAGGTGCAGACGCCATAGGAAAAGACTTCCGAAGCGCCCGGGACCCGTGTGATCTTCTCGGCGACCAGTCCGCCCGTGCAGGATTCCGCCGTAGCGATGGTTTTTCCGTGGCGGCGCAGCTTCCCAACCACCACCTGTTCGAGGCTGTCGGCCTCTTCGCCGTATATATACGCGCCCAGACGCTCCCGCAACTGCGCGAGCAGCGGCTCCAGCAGCGCCCCGGCCCGCCCGGCGTCGGGCGCCATGGCCGTAACGCGGATCAGCACCTCGCCCTCTTTGGCATACAGCGCGCAGGAGGGGTTTGCGAGGTCCACAAGGTCGTTTACATAGCTCTCCAGCGTGCTTTCCCCGATGCCGAACACCCGCAGGTTCCGCGAGACAATGGTCCCCTGTGTGAACTGCCGCAGGTAGGCTTTTGCGCCGGTTTCAAACATCGGGACCAGCTCTCTGGGCGGTCCCGGCAGCATCAGAATGTGCTTGCCGTCTTTACGGATAGCGCAGCCGGGCGCGGTGCCCACGGCGTTCGCAAACACCGTGCAGCCCGCGGGCAGCATCGCCTGTTTTTCATTGTTCGCGCTCATCGTGCGCCCGGTGCGCGCAAAATAGCCGCGCATCCACTCCAGGGATGGTCCGTGCAGTTCGAGCGGCTGCTCCAGCAGGCTGCAAACTGTCTCCTTGGTCAGATCGTCCTTGGTCGGGCCCAGCCCGCCCGAGGTGAGGATGATATCGCTGCGCTCGAGCGCCTGCGCAAGCGTCCGCCGCAGCCGCTCCGGATTGTCCCCCACGGTGCTTTGGTAGTGCACCGGTATGCCCAGACGCGCCAGCTCGGTTGCAAGATACTGCGCGTTGGTATTGAGGATGTCGCCCAGCAGCAGCTCGGTTCCCACGGTCAAAATTTCCGCGTTCATCTAATGGCCTCCTCTGTTTGGCTCGGGATTTTTCCCGGGCGGTCAGGTTATCGAAGCGGCGTGTTTTCCGGAAACAGCCCGCCGGTGCCGTCGATCCGCAGCCGTTCGGTGCCCGCAATCGCGCGTTCGATCAGTTCGTCGGCGTTTAGGTTCTGCTCGCCGGTTTCGACCAGCCGCAGGTTTGGCCTGGTGCGCGGATGCTTGGGCGTGAACACGGTGCAGCAGTCTTCAAACGGCTGGATCGAGATTTCAAAGGTGCCGATCTGCCTGGCAATGCGCACGATCTCCTCTTTGTCCATCCCAATCAGCGGCCTGAACACCGGCATGTTCGCGGCGGCGTCGGTGCAGACAAGGGCGGGCAGCGTCTGGCTGGCAACCTGGGCAAGGCTTTCGCCTGTAATCAAGGCCGAACAGCCCCGCTGCTCCGCCAGCCGCTCGGCAATGCGCATCATACAGCGGCGCATGATAATCGTAAACAGGTCCTCCGGGCAGTTGTCCCGGATGCGCTCCTGCAGCTCGGTAAACGGCACAACCAGCAGGTTGATGGTCCCGCAGTACCCGCCCAACTGCTGCAGCAGGTCGATGACCTTGCGTTTGGCGCGCTCGCTGGTATACGGCGGGCTCACAAAGTGCACCGCGTCGAGTTGCAGGCCGCGCTTGGCCATCATGAAGCAGGCCACCGGCGAATCCAGCCCGCCCGAAACCAGCAGCATCGCCTTGCCGCTGGTGCCGACCGGCATGCCGCCCGCGCCGGGTATCTGCGCCGCGTGGATATAGGCGCCGAAATCCCGCACCTCGACCTCCACGACGACCTGCGGCTGGTGCACGTCCACATGCAGATGCGGGAATCTGGAAAGCAGATAGCCGCCCACCTCCTGACAGATCTCGGGCGAATTGTATGCAAACTTTTTATCCGAACGTTTGGCGGCTACCTTAAAACTCTTTGCCGCCAACAGATCGTCTTCCAGATAGGAGGCCGCCATTTGTTTAATGGCTTCCAGGTCCTTTTCCACAACGCAGGCCCTGGCGAGCGCCGCCACGCCGAACACCTTGCGCAAACGCGCAAAGGCCTCGTCCATGTCCGCCGTCTCGTCTTTGGGTTCGACAAAGATTGTCGACTGCGCCTTGCGAATCGTAAATTTGCCAAGCGGCTCGATCCGGCGGCGCATGTTTTTCACCAGAACGTCCTCAAATGTCGCGCGGTTGAGCCCTTTGAGCGCAATCTCGCCGTTTTTCAGCAGTATCATTTCCTTCATGTTCTACTTACTCCTACTCAGTGTATTCATTCCCAGAGCGACGCCGTCCACAAACCGGTCTACGTCCTGCAGGGTGTTTTCCTCCGAAAAGCTCACGCGCAGCGCGCTGTCGATCCGCGCGGGGGAAAGACCCATTGCGGCGAGCACATGGCTTTTTGCCCCCTTGGCACAGGCCGACCCGCTCGAGACGTATACTTCCCGCTGTTCAAGAAAGTGCAGCAGGATCTCGCTGCGGATGCCGGGGACAGACAGGTTCACAATGTGGGGCAGCGCGCCCGCGGGTGAGTTGAGAACGATTCCAGGAATATCCTGCACCCGTTCCCGCAGACGCGCGGCAAGCCGTTCAATGTGTATGCGGTCGGGCTCCCGGTTTTCCCAGGCGCGGGCGGCGGCCTCCCCAAACGCGCAGATCAGCGGCGCGCTTTCGGTGCCGGGACGGAGCTTTCCCTGCTGCTCGCCGCCATAGAGCATCGGCAGGATGCGCGCGCCCTTTTTGATATACAGCGCGCCAACGCCCTTGGGCGCGTGAATCTTGTGCCCGCTGACCGTTGCCAGGTCGATCTGGGTGTTCTGCAGCGCAAGCGGCACTTTGCAGAAGCCCTGCACCAGGTCGGTGTGGAACAGCCCAACGGGGCAGCGCGCTTTGACGAGACGGGCGATACGCGCCACGTCGTTGAGCGTGCCGGTCTCGTTGTTGACCTGCATGATGCTGACCAGAATGGTCTTCTCGTCGGCCGCTTGCAGCACGGCTGCCGGCTGGATCACGCCGTTTTCATCCGGCGGGACCTGCACAACTTCAAAGCCCTGCTCCGCAAGCCGGGCGGCCGCGGCCAGCACCGACGAGTGTTCGTACGCCGAAACGACAATCCTGTTGCCGCGCTTTGCAAGCGCGCGCGCCGCGCCGAACAGCGCGAGGTTGTTGGCCTCGGTGCCGCCGGACGTAAACACCAGCGCGCTGGGCGCGCAGCCGAGCGCGCACGCGACCGACTCCCTGGCCCGGCGGATTTCCAGTTCCGCCTCCAACCCCATGCGGTGCAGGGAGGAGGGATTTCCATAGGCCTGCTGCATCATATATACCATTTTCTGCACAGCGCGGTCGCAGACCCGTGTGGTCGCGCTGTTGTCGAGATATGCTTCCATCTTTTCGTGATTCTCCGTTCTGCCGGGCGGCCCGGGCGTACTCTCCCCGTGCGTTTTAACGCCCTTTTGCGATAACTTCCCCATTCTAATACAAAAAATATTATACATGATTTGCGGCACGCTGGCAAACGCCAACACAGAGATTTTACACCTGTGATACAGTTTGTTTGCCGGGCGGCCGGTTGTGCACACAGATTGTGCAAAAATGGCACAAAATCCACCAGTACTGCACCACATCCCCTGCATAAATTGCCAAAAACGGTGCAGAATACTACCAAACAAAAGCCATTCAACCGCCGGTTATACAATCCACCCGGGTGCACCGCAGTCTGCTCCTGCCCGCGGGAGCGCATGCGCTTTCCGCCCGGGGATTACGAGGCGGGATTTCAGGGAACCCTTCCCAAGAAACGGAGGTCTACCATGTTTGCAAATTTCACGCGCAGAACCGCCATCCGCATCACCAGCTACCTCACGGCGGCATTTGTGATCACGATTGGTGCGGCTATGCAGAACTATGTCATGGCAAAACAGTATGAACTGCAGTTGCACAACGGCTACCAGCAGGCGCTGCAGGATCTTGGCACGTATGTGGACAACATTTCGGTTTCGCTTGCAAAGGGGATGTATGCGGCGTCGCCCACGCAGATTTCCAGCCTGTCCGCCAGCCTCTGGCGGGAGTCGGGCGCAGCCAAAAGCGCGCTTTCGGTGCTGCCGGTCTATGAATTCGGGCTGGACGGCACCTACAAGTTTCTTTCCCAGGTCGGCGACTATGCCATGGTGCTGACCAAAAAGGTGCAGAGCGGCCAGGAAATCACCGAAGAGGAGCGCGCGAACCTCGAATCGCTCTATAACTTCTCCAAGACGCTTTCGGAGAACTATTCGCTGCTGCTCGCGGACATTGCCAGCGGCGCCGTCAACCTCGCAGACACCGGCAAAAAGGACAGCCTCGGCGCGGACACCGACGGCGCGCTCGCGGTCAGCGACGGCTTCAAGTCGATGGAGTCCGGTTTCGAGGGCTATCCCACACTGATCTATGACGGCCCGTTTTCCGATCACATTATGCAGCGGGAACCGCTGATGCTGAAGGGCCTGCCGGTGATCTCCCGGGAGGATGCGCGCGCCAAGGCCGCCGCCTATGCGGGCTGTGAAGCCAGCCTGTTGGAGGACGGCGCCGACGAGGACTCCAAAATGCCCTCCTATGGTTTTACGGGACCCAGCCTCGACGTGGGCGTGAGCAAGGCGGGCGGCTATATCACCTATTTGATCAACTCGCGCGAAATCGGCGAGATCTCGCTCGACGCCAAGCAGGCAATGCAGCGCGCCCGGGACTATATGCAGCACTTTGGCATCCAGTCGATGAAGGACAGCTATTACGAGATTGCAAACGGCATTTGCACAATCAACTTTGCCTATATGCAGGAGGACACGGTGTGCTATACCGACCTGATCAAGGTTGGCGTTGCGCTGGACAACGGGCAGATCGTCGAATTCGATGCGCGCGGCTATCTGACCAACCACACTGCGCGCGAGCTGGGCAAGCCCAAAATAAGCGAGGAGGCCGCACGCAAAGCCGTTAGCCCCAGCCTGAAGATCGAACAGACCGGCCTGGCGCTGATCCCAACGGCGGGGCTGCACGAGGTCTACTGCTATGAATTCCTCTGCACCGGTAAAAACGGCGAAAAGCTGCTGGTGTATATTGGGGCGGATACCGGCGTGGAGGAGCAGATCCTTCTGCTGCTCATCACCGAAAACGGAACCCTGACCATGTGACGTCCACGCCCCGCTTTTTGCAGGGACGGGGCGTGCGGCATTGGAGTTCCGCTTGGTCCGCGTCCACTTATGGGAAAAGCCGGGACAGTTGAAAGCTGTCCCGGCTTTATTGTTTCCCATCCGCATTCCGACAGGTACGGCCCTGAAAATCCATAGATATCCAAATCTTTGCACCGTTCCCGTTTGCGTTTTCCACCCATTCCACAAGCAGATGTTGAAAGATTCCTTTTTCAGTGAGGTTTTCAAATAAATTACATTTATGATACCGACTCCGGCCGAGCGATTCCCCTTATCAAATCCGCTTTTTGTATGGCGCGCGGCGGGTGCATCTGCCGCTCTGTTGCGTACACGGCCCGCCACAAGCGTTTGGACGACGGCATTGAAAGCGATATAAAAAAACAGGCACGGACAGCCATGCTGCTTTGGATACCTTCCAAGCGCGCATGGCTGCCTGTGCCTGTATAAAGAGGCGCTTTCCGCGCAGGGGACACCGGGTAAAGGGAATGGAATGGATTTGGCTAGTCCGCCATGCGCAGAAAATACCTATATACGTTTAAATTGTCCGTCAGCTCGGGATGAAACGAGGTGACAAGCATGTTTTGCTGTCTGGCCGCCACAATGTGTCCATGCAGCGTGCAGAGGACTTCCACTTCCGGCCCGGCCGATTCGATCCAGGGCGCACGAATGAACACAAGCGGGGTTTCCCCGGGGCCGAACGCCGGGACGCGTACCGTCTCGGCAAAGCTGTCCGACTGCCGGCCGAATGCGTTGCGCCGCACCGTGATGTCCATTAGACGCAGGTGGGACGGCTCGCCGATGATCTTGCGTGCGAGCAGGATCATCCCGGCACAGGTGCCCCAGACCGGCATCCCCCCTTGTATACGCGCGCACAGCGGCTCGAACAGATCAAAAATCCGCAGCAGCTTGGCGATTGTCGTACTTTCGCCGCCGGGCAGAATCAGCGCGTCGGCTTCCATGAGCTCCCGGGTGCGGCGCACCTCGAAGGCACGGACGCCGGGCAGGCGTTCCAGCGCCGCCATGTGCTCCGCAACCGAGCCCTGCAGCGCCAGTACGCCGATGTGTTTTACAGCGGGATCCATGGTTTACCAGCCCCTGTCCGCCAGGCGGCTTTCAGGCGGAATCTGCTCGATTTCGATGCCGCGCATCGCCTCGCCCAGCCCCTCGCTGACCTCCGCGAGAATATCCGGGTCGTTATAAAACGCGGTGGCCTTGACGATCGCGCGCGCCATCCTCTCGGGATTTGCTGATTTGAAGATGCCCGAGCCGACAAACACGCCTTCGCTTCCAAGCTGCATCATCAGTGCGGCGTCCGCCGGGGTGGCGATGCCGCCCGCCGCAAAGTTGACGACCGGCAGCCTGCCGTTTTCTGCAACCCAGCACACCAGGTCGTACGGCGCGCCATTGTCCTTGGCAAACGCCATGCGCTCCTCCGCCGGCATATTGGAAAGCCTGCGGACAGCCGACATCATCGTGCGCATGTGCCGCACCGCCTCGACTACGTTGCCGGTGCCGGCTTCGCCCTTGGTGCGGATCATCGCGGCGCCTTCGCCAATGCGCCGCAGCGCTTCGCCGAGGTTGCGCGCGCCGCAGACAAACGGCACCTTAAAGTCCCATTTGTTGAGGTGGTAGAGATCATCGGCCGGCGTGAGCACCTCGCTCTCGTCGATGTAGTCGATTTTAAGCGCTTCCAAAATCCGGGCTTCCGCGATGTGCCCGATTCGCGCCTTGGCCATGACCGGGATCGAAACGGCCTGCTGGATGCCGCGGATCATGCCGGGGTCGCTCATGCGCGCCACGCCGCCCTGCTTGCGGATGTCGGAGGGTACGCGCTCAAGCGCCATCACGGCAACCGCGCCGGCGGCCTCTGCGATTTTGGCCTGCTCGGGGTTGGTCACATCCATAATCACGCCGCCTTTGAGCATCTGCGCGAGGTTTTTGTTCAGCTCGTATTGCTGGGTGTTCTGTGCATTCATTGTATAAATACCTCCTGTTTGGTTGCGCTGCACCTGTTGCAGTGATACCCATTAGTATAGATGCCGCCGGTGTGAAAAGAAAATCATGGCGAAACAGGTACGGCAAAGGGCGAATTGTTGATAATAGAAAACAAAAGCGGCCATACGAGGGATGGATTTGAATAAAATCACGGCTATTTGCACGCGCGTCGGGGCGTTTTGCCGGACCGTCTTTATCCTGCACAAAATGCAAAATAGTAAAGCCGGCTGTTTTGTATGGTATGTAGAACTTTTTTGTCGCGGCAACGGGAACAAAGTTTTGGGAACAGGCACGGTCCGGGGACATATTTCAGTGGAAATTCCGCCTTTTTCGTGTTACAATGATAGCACCGAGCGGCTCATGCTTTGAGCCGCTCTTGTCTGCTGCCCGCATATCACGCAAAGGAGGCTTCCGCATGGAAAAACCCATCCGAACCTCGGCCAAAGCCGTTTTGATCCGGGACGGCCGGTTGCTCTGCATCGAGCACACCGATGAAAACGGTGTGTTTTACGGCCTGCCGGGCGGCGGCCAGCACAAATACGAGACGCTTCCGCAGGCGCCCAGCGCGCGCGTGCATCGAGGAGGCCGGCGTGCATGTGCAGGTCGGGGAGCTGCTCTATGTGCGGGAGTACATTGGAAAACACCATGATTTTTCCGAAGCGCACGCGCAGGTGCACCAGATCGAGTTCCTATTTGCCTGCACGATCGCCGGCCGGGTGGACTGCCGGGTTGGGAACAAGGCGGACCGCCTGCAAACCGGCGTGCGCTGGCTGCCGCTCGCGCAGCTTGGCGCGGTGCGCATCTATCCGTCTGTTTTAAAAGACCTTTTGCCCGCGGCCGCGGCCGGCCAGTATCTCGGCGACTGCAACTGAACAAACCATTTGGAGGAGACGCTATGTTTGGCTTTCACAAGAAAAACGAGGCCGCAGGCCCCGTTTCGCATATGATCGTAGGGCTCGGCAACCCGGGCCGCGAATATGACGGCACCCGCCACAACGCGGGTTTTCTCGCGCTCGACGCGCTCGCGGCGCAATACGGCGCGCGGATGGACCGTCTCAAATTCAAGTCGCTCTATGGCTTTGCGGAGATCGAGGGAAAACGCGTGCTGCTTCTTAAGCCGCAGACGTTTATGAATCTGAGCGGCGAGGCGGTCTGCGACGCGGCGGCGTTTTATAAAATCCCGTTTGAAAACATCATTGTGCTATACGATGATATCTCGCTCGACGTTGGTAAACTGCGTATCCGCCGCAAAGGGTCCCACGGCGGACATAACGGCGTCAAAAACATCATCTATCTCAGCGGAACCGACGTGTTTCCCCGCGTGAAAATCGGCGTGGGGGCAAAACCGCATCCGGACTATAATCTCGCGGACTGGGTGCTCAGCCGCTTTCAGAAAAGCGAGAAAGAAGCGCTCGAAGCAGCGCTTGCAAATGCTGTGGGCGCCTGCGGCCTGCTGGTGCAGGGCCGAACCGACGAGGCGATGAACCGTTACAACGCATAAAAGCCGGACGCCGCTGCCGTGCGCACGGACATACGGCGGAGATTTTTACTTTTGGCCAGGACGCTTTTGGACCGCGGACCGGCCTCGCATGGGGAGGATATGATGAAGCTTTTTTCAAACGTGCTGTCCAAGCTGCCCGCCTATGGAAGCGTGGAGGACTGCATCCGCACGGGGCGCACGCCGCTGTGCGTCACCGGGCTGTCGGGGATTCACAAGGCGCATTTTATCCACACGCTGTCGGCAAGACTCGAGCGCACGGCGCTTGTGATCGTGGCGGACGAGGCCTCGGGCCGCAAGCTCTGCGACGACATCAACACAATGAGCGGCCGTGAAACCGCGCTGCTCTATCCGTCGCGCGATTTTTCGTTTCGCACGGTGGAGGGCGCGTCGCACGAATTCGAGCATGCCAGGCTGGCGGTGCTGGGGCGCATTGTATCCGGGGAATGCCGGGTTGCGGTGGCGAGCGTTGAGGCGGCCGCACAACTGACGATTCCCAAACAGGAGCTGGTGCGGCGGTCGGTGTCGTTTGCGGCGGGGCAGGAAATCCCGTTTGAGCATGCGATGCAGGTGCTGTCGGGCGCAGGCTATGTGCGCCGTCCGCAGGTGGACGGCGTGTGCCAGTTTGCAGTGCGCGGCGGCATCCTGGACTTTTTCCCGCCCGACAGCAGCCAGCCGGTGCGCGCCGAGTTCTGGGGCGACGAGATCGACACGATCTCGTATTTCGAGCTGGAGTCGCAGCGCAGGACCGATCCGGTGAACAGCATCGTCGTCACGCCCGGCGCAGAGGTGCTCTGCGCATCCACCGATGCGCTGATCGAGAAAATCGGCGGTCTGCTTGCCTCTGCCAAGGGCAAAAACGCCGCCAAGGTGAGGGCCGTGCTGGAAAACGACCGCACCCGGCTGGAAAGCGGAGAGGACCTCGGCAGCTTTGACAAATACATCTCGCTGCTCTATGACAGCGAACAGACAATTTACGACTATATGCCCGACGCGCTGCTGTTCGTCTGCGAGACGGCCTCGGTGAAAGAGCGCGCCAAAAACGCCGAGTGGCAGCTTTCGGAGGACCTTAAAGAACTGTTCGAGGAAGGCATCCTGTTTAAAGGGCTCGACCGGTTTGCCATCGACTATACCGACAGTTTGCGCAAGTTTGAAAAGCGCGGCGCGGTGTATCTGGACAGCTTTGCGCGCTCGGTCTACGACACGCCGGTCCGGGAACACCAGCAGGTGACCGCCACGCAGATTTCCCCCTGGGGCGGCGAGTTTGGGCTGCTCAAGGAGGACGTGGAGTCCCTGCTCGCGCAGAATTTCTGCGTGGCGGTGATGGCCGGCACCGAAAAAGCCGCGCGCATGCTGGCGGCCGACCTGCAAAAAAGCGGCGTGCCCGCCGATTTTGCACGGGACGCGCGGGACATCATTCTGCGCAAGGTGTATGTGCTGCCCGGCGCGCTCTCCTCGGGCTTTGAGTATCCCGACGCGCGCTTTGCTTTAATCAGCCACGGGCGCGCGGGGCTGCACACCCAGACCAGAAAGCGCCGCCGCAAACAGGGCGAGGTGATCCGCAGTTTATCGGATTTAAAGCAGGGGGACCTGGTGGTGCACATCTCGCACGGCATCGGCGTGTTCGACGGCATCCACAAGCTCGACCTGCACGGCGTTATCAAGGACTATATCAAAATTAAATATGCCGGGGCGGACGTCTTGTATGTACCGGTTACCCAATTGGATCTGGTCAGCAAATACATCGGCCCGCGCGACGACAGCCGCGTCCGGCTCAACAAGCTCAATTCGGCGGAATGGCAGAAAACCAAAGCGCGGGTGAAAAAGGCTGCGACCGATATGGCCAAGGAGCTCATCAAGCTCTATGCTGAGCGCATGCAGGTAAAGGGCTACCCCTTTTCAGCGGACGGCGAGTGGCAGCATGAATTCGAGGAGAAGTTTCCCTATCAAGAGACCGACGACCAGCTGCGCTGTGTCGCCGAGATCAAGCAGGATATGGAGGCGCCGCGCCCAATGGAGCGGCTGCTCTGCGGGGACGTGGGCTTCGGCAAGACCGAAGTTGCGCTGCGCGCCGCGTTTAAATGCGTCGTCGAGGGCAAACAGTGCGCGATTTTGGTGCCGACGACCATCCTGGCCTGGCAGCATTACCAGACGACGCTCGCGCGCGTTGAAGGCTTCCCGGTCAAGGTGGAGTTGCTCTCGCGGTTCCGCACCCCCAAACAGCAGGAGTCGATTGTTAAAAAGCTCGCGACGGGCGAGGTGGATATCATCATCGGCACCCACCGCATTGTGCAAAAGGACATCCGGTTTAAAGATCTGGGGCTGGTGATTATCGACGAAGAGCAGCGGTTTGGC
>CATNEU010000007.1 GCA_950097605.1 uncultured Oscillospiraceae bacterium
TGCGTCGAGAGGATCAGCTCCAGCGTGAGCTTTCTGGACTCGAGCACCTTGGGAGAATTGGTATAGACCTCCATGCCCTCGTTTACCGGATAGACGCAGGAGGCCACCAGGCTGCGCGCGCCCTTGACCTCCACCACGCAGATGCGGCAGGCGCCGATCTCGTTGAGGTCTTTCAAAAAGCACAGCGTAGGAATTTCAATGCCGGCCATACGCGCCGCCTCAAGTATTGTAGAGTTTTTGGGCACCGACAGTGAAAGTCCATTGATTTTTATATTCACATTTTCCATATCGTCACACCTCTTTCTCTACTTCTTGACAATGGCGCCGAAGCGGCATTTCTCAATACAAGCGCCGCACTTGACGCACTTGGCCTTGTCGATCACATGCGGCTGCTTGACCGTGCCGGTGATCGCGCCCGCCGGGCAGATCTTGGCGCAGAGCGTACAGCCCTTACATTTTTCCGGAAGAATTTCAAAGCTCAGCAGCGACTTGCAGACGCCGGCCGGACACTTCTTCTCGTTGATATGCGCTTCATACTCGTTGCGGAAATAGCGCAGGGTCGAAAGCACCGGGTTGGGCGCCGTCTGGCCGAGGCCGCAGAGCGAGTTTTCTTTTATGTAGTAGCAGAGCTCCTCGAGGCGGTCGATGTCCTCCATCTCGCCCTGGCCGTGGGTGATCTTGGTCAGCAGCTCGAGCAGGCGCTTGGTGCCGATGCGGCAGGGGGTACATTTGCCGCAGGATTCGTCGACCGTAAATTCCAGGAAGAACTTCGCGATATCCACCATACAGGTGTCCTCGTCCATGACGATCAGGCCGCCCGAACCCATCATCGAACCGATTTTGATGAGGTTGTCGTAGTCGATCGGGGTGTCGATCAGCGAGGCCGGGATGCAGCCGCCGGACGGGCCGCCGGTCTGCGCCGCCTTGAACTTCTTGCCGTTCGGGATGCCGCCGCCGATTTCCTCAACGATCTCGCGCAGCGTGGTGCCCATCGGGATCTCCACGAGGCCGGTGTTGTGGATCTTGCCGCCGAGCGCGAACACCTTGGTGCCCTTGCTCTTTTCGGTGCCCATCGAGGCGAACCAATCCGCGCCCTTTAGGATGATTTGCGGGATGTTCGCATAGGTCTCGACGTTGTTTAAGATCGTCGGTTTGCCGAACAGGCCCTTCTGCGCCGGGAACGGCGGACGCGGGCGCGGCTCGCCGCGGTGTCCCTCGATCGAGGTCATCAGCGCGGTTTCCTCGCCACAGACGAACGCGCCGGCGCCCAGGCGGATGTCGAGGTCGAAGTCGAAGCCCGAGTCGAAGATATTTTTGCCGAGCAGGCCGTAATCCCTGGCCTGCCCAATGGCGATTTCCAGACGTTTCACCGCAATCGGATACTCCGCGCGCACATAGATATAGCCCTGCGTCGCGCCGATTGCATAGCCCGCAATCGCCATGGCCTCGATCAGTGCGTGCGGGTCGCCCTCGAGGATCGAACGATCCATAAACGCGCCCGGGTCGCCCTCGTCGGCGTTGCAGCAGACGTATTTCTGGTCGGCGTCGTTGGCCCTTGCCAGGCTCCATTTCACGCCGGTCGGGAAGCCGCCGCCGCCCCTGCCGCGCAGGCCGGAGTCCTTGACGATCTGGATCACCTGGTCGGGGGTGTATTCCGTCAGACACTTGCCGAGCGCTTCATAGCCCTCGAACGCGATATACTCGTCGATGTTCTCCGGGTTGATCACGCCGCAGTTGCGCAGCGCCACGCGTAGCTGCTTTTTATAGAACTGTGTCTCGTTTAGGGATTTGACGTCGTCCCCCTCGACGGTCTCTTGATACAGCAGGCGCTTAACAATGCGCCCCTTGAGCAGGTGCTCTTCGACGATTTCGGGGATGTCCTCCGGCTTGACCATGCTGTAAAAACTGCCTTCGGGATAGACGATCATAATTGGGCCGAGCGCACACAGGCCGAAGCAGCCTGTTTTGATTACTTTCACTTCTTCGGTAAGGCCCTTCTTGCCGAGTTCTGCCTGCAGAGCCGACAGAATGGCCTCGCTGCCTGAAGAGGTACAGCCGGTACCACCGCAGACTAAAACATGAGAACGGAACATGGTTTTACTTCCTCCTTATTCTTCTGCGTTTGCACCGATGGTGTATTCCCGCACCACATTGCTGTTGACCAGGTGGTCGTTCACGACGCGCACGGCCTTCTCCGGGGTCATCTTCACATAGGTGACCTTTTCTTTGCCGGGCTCGAACACCTCGACCACCGGCTCATACTGGCAGATGCCGATGCAGCCGGTCTGGGTGACCGTGACGTTTGTCAGCCCGCGTTTGCTGATCTCCTCGGTAAACTGCGCGAGCACCGGCCGCGCGCCGGCCGCGATGCCACAGGTCGCCATGCCGACCACCACGCGGGTCGCGCCCTCGGAATCCTCCCTGAGGCCGACCTTGTTTTTCATTTTATCGCGAATAGCCTGTAATTCAGCTAAGCTTTTCATCTTCGCTTGCACCTCCGTATAATAATGCGATGTTCTCGCGCAGATAGTCCCGGATAAACATAATCACATCCGGCGTATCCAGCGGAACATCTCCCAGCACCGCACGGAACTCCCTTGTGTCCATGCAGAAGCCCTTCCCGTTATAGGTATGAAAATAAAGAAAATCGATGGCCGGGTTGCATCCGACCAGGCTGCACATCGTCTCGCACATGTCTCCCAGCGGCATGCGGTCGATGTGGCTGTAGCCGAAAACGGCGCGCACCCTCGTCCCCTTGCCGGGCTCCGATTCAATTTGAAAACTGCCGCCCGTCATCTGCGCGCCCATCTTGAAAAGGGGGACGCCCAACCCCACCTTGCGGGTGGTCCGGGAGGTAAAAAACGGGTCGGTCACCTGTTCGAGCTGCTCCGGGGCCATGCCGCAGCCGTTGTCCTCCACCACAATCGTCAGTGTATCGTCCGCCGGCTGCTCATCCACCAGGATGCGAATTAGGTCCGCGCCGGCGCGCACCGAGTTCTGGGCGATGTCGAGTATGTTCAGAGACAGTTCCTGCATGGCTTATTTCTCGCTGTATTTCGCCAGCACGTCGTCCACGTCGTCGGCCGACAAGCGGCCGTACACGTCGTCGTTGACCGTGATGACCGGCGCAAGGCCGCACGCGCCGATGCAGCGGCAGGCCTCCAACGAAAATTTGCCGTCCGGCGTGCATTCGCCGCCCTTGATGCCCAGCGTCTTGCTGAGGCGGTCGTAGATATCGCCCGCGCCCTTGACATAGCAGGCTGTGCCCAGGCAGACTGAAATCTTATACTGGCCCTTGGGGTTCAGAGAAAACTGCGAATAGAACGTGACAACGCCATACACCTCTTCCAGCGGCATATCGAGCTGTTTCGCGATGATCTCCTGCACCTCGATCGGCAGATATCCGTAAATATCCTGCGCTTTCTGCAAAATGGGCATCAACGCGCCCTTTTGCTCCCGGTGTTCGCTGATGACCTGTAAAAGCTGCGCCTCCTGTTCGGGCGTGCCCTGAAACGGGATCTTGCTTTTGGTATTTGACATGGTATGGTACCTCCTTGGCGGTATGCAGAACATTGTTAATTTTGTAACAAATCGCATGCTCGTTTAACAACAAAATTATAACAGATTTACAAGGCGAAATCCAGATTTATCAAATCAAAAGTTGTCTGCACATTATTGTACAACCTGCACAATTTGATTGGATATAATTGTAACAATACGATAGAAGTTTCTGCGGTGCGTGGATTGAAATGGACAGGTGGGGAATGGTATAATAATAATGGGTTATAGTACACAAATAATGAATTTTGGTTGCCCGATTTTTGGGCACTCTTTCCGGCAGCGCCGGAAAGGAACGCGCCGCGCCGCGCGAAAAAAGGAGGAATCGTTCGTATGACGGTCAGAGATATTCAGGAAATCCTGCACGCCACGGTCATCAGCGGCGAGGAACACACCGACCGCGAGGTCCACACAGCCTGCGGCAGCGATATGATGAGCGATGTGCTCGCCTTCGTCAAGGACCAGTCGGTGCTGCTGACCGGCCTTGTGAACCCGCAGGTGGTGCGCACCGCCGACATGATGGATATGGTTTGCATTGTATTTGTGCGCGGCAAGCAGCCCGACGAAGCAATCGTCCGGCTGGCCGAGAGCCGTGATATTGTCTTGATGAACACAAATCTGCGCATGTTTACGGCGTGCGGCCTTTTGTACGACCGTGGACTGCGGGGAGGGAACGATGGCAATGAGTGACGAGATCAGGCTCCGCTTTGAAATTTCCGGCGACGATTTCACCCGCGCCGGAGAGGCTTCGAGCAGCGTGAAAAAAGAGCTGAAGAAGCTTGGGATCGACCCCCAGGCCGTGCGCAAAGTCGCCATTGCGATGTATGAGGGCGAAATCAACATGGTGATCCACGCGAACGGCGGCGCCATCGACGTGGTGATCCACCCGGACTGCATTGACATGATCCTGAAAGACAACGGGCCCGGTATTGAAAACGTTGCGCTTGCGATGCAGGAGGGGTATTCCACCGCGCCCGACAACGTGCGCTCCCTGGGCTTCGGCGCGGGCATGGGCCTGCCCAATATGAAAAAATATACCGATGAAATGCAAATTGAAACCGAGCGCGGCGTGGGCACGACCGTGACAATGAAGGTACATATATAGCGCAGCTATATCCCACGAACCGCCCGGCAGGTCAGCCGGGTGCGCAGAGGCCCAAAGCCGCCGGTGCCGTAAAATTGCCGCACCGGCGGCGCCTCTGCGTCCCGCCAACTCTGGGGTTTCCCCCGTCCGGCGGCGCTTGTGCCGCCAATACGCCGCCGGAGGGACGCCAGGAAAGGATGGTGATTTCCCTTGTCCGATTTTTTTCACGCCGTAACGCTGGATGAAAGCCAGTGCAAAGGCTGCATCAACTGCATCAAACGCTGTCCGACCGAGGCGATCCGCGTGCGCAACGGCAAGACGCATATCATCGCGCAGCGCTGTATCGACTGCGGCGAGTGCATCCGCGTCTGTCCGCACCACGCCAAAAAGCCAATCTACGACCCGCTTTCAGTCCTCGACAGGTTTTCCTATAAAATTGCGCTGCCCGCGCCGGCGCTCTACGGGCAGTTCCACAACCTGGACGACATTGATATTATTCTAAACGCGCTGCGGCTGCTCGGTTTCGACGAGGTGTTCGAGGTGTCCAAGGCCGCCGAGCTCGTGAGCGACTGCACCCGCCGGATGATGAAGGAGGGCAGACTCAAAAAACCCGTGATCAGCTCCGCCTGCCCGGCTGTGATCCGGATGATCCGGGTGCGGTTCCCCAACCTGATCGAAAACATCCTGCCGCTCAAAGCGCCGGCGGAGCTCGCCGCGCAGCTTTCCAAGCAGGCGGCGCACGAGCGCACCGGTATCCCGCTGGAGGAGATCGGCGCGGTGTTTATCTCGCCCTGCGCGGCCAAGGTGACCTCAATGAAAAACCCGCTGGGCTGCGAAACCTCGAGCATCGACGCGGTGGTTTCGATCAGCGAGGTGTACCCCAAGCTGCTTTCGCTGATGAAAGAGGTGGCCGATAAGCCCGAGCCGCTTTCGAGCGCGGGCGTGATCGGCGTGAGCTGGGGCTCGAGCGGCGGCGAGGCGAGCGCCACTTTAAACCAGGACTACCTGGCGGCGGACGGCATTGAAAACGTCATACGCGTGCTGGAGGACCTCGAGGACGAAAAGTTCACCGAGCTGGAGTTTATCGAGTTAAACGCCTGCGCGGGCGGCTGCGTAGGCGGGGTGCTCACGGTGGAAAATCCCTATGTCGCCAAGGCCCGGCTCAAGCGGCTGCGCAAATACCTGCCGATTGCCTGCAACCACATCGGGGACAGCGTGCCTGAAGACTACGGCTTCGACCTGCCGATTGAATATTCCCCGATTCTCAAGCTGGATCCGAACTTCATCGTCGCGTTTCAGAAGATGAGCGAATTGCAGCGAATCGCAAAATCGCTGCCCGGGCTCGACTGCGGCTCCTGCGGCGCGCCCTCCTGCAAGGCGCTGGCCGAGGACGTTGTGCGCGGCCACGCCAAAGTGGACGACTGCATCTTCCGCCTGCGCGAGCACATGCACACGCTCGTGGACGAGATCTCCCGGCTGGAGGGATACATACCGCCGCCCTTCCGCAAATAGACAGACAGAACCTGCAAAAACAAAAGGGAAGTTGCAATTATTATGAGAAAACTTGAAAAACAAACCCGCTTCCTCTGCTGCGTGTACGGAGCGGTTACGCTGGCGCTGGGGGCCGCCTGCGCGGCCTGCGCCTATGTGGGCTGGCAGGTGTTCGGCGCGCCGGCCTTTGCGGCTGCCGCCGCCATCTTTGCCGCCGCGGCCCTGCCGCTTGTGTTCTTCCTATGGAAGTTTGAACTGGACAGCGTATATGCCGCCGCGGCCGCGGATTTCGCGCTGCTGCCGGAAAAAGCCGGCGGGGACAAGAAATTCACGCTGGTGCTTAAAAACGCCTCCTGCGTGCGCATCCAGCGCGCGCACCTCACAGGGTTCGATATCCGCAACCAGAGCACGCCGCATTTCAGCCGGCGCATTGGCTGCCTCGAGCCCGGCCAGACGGCCGAGGTCGAAACGCCGCTCTCCCCGCCCGCTGGGGACGTGCGGGACGCCGAATACGCCGTTGCCATCCTGACTGAGGGCCGGTATTCCGTGCTGCTGCGCTGCCGCTGCACGTTTTGCAAGGGCGTGCTGCACGAGTTCACGCCGGCGCCCGGCTCGGTCGAGCTCAACCGCTACCTGTTTAAAACCAGGCGGTTTTTCCGCGGCAAAAACCGCCTGCGGCCCTAGCGTTCAATTTTAATCCAAATGCCGCCGTCTTGATTCCTTGATTAGAGGAAAAGACGGCCGCCGGAGCGGAAACCCGCTCCCTGACACCAAGTATAAAGGCAGGGAACCATTTATGACTGTATACACGCTTGCCCGCGAAGCGGGCTTTACCGTAGAAGCCGGCGCGGACGCGGAGGACCGCGAGGTGAAGGGGGTTTACTGCTGCGACCTGCTGAGTATGGTGATGGGCCGCGCCAAGGCGGATACCGCCTGGATCACGGTGATCTCCAACGTCAACTCGCTTGCGGTCGCGTCGCTCGCGGACGTCGCCTGCATCGTGATCGCCGAGGGCGTTCCGGTGGACGCCGAGACCCGCGCCAAAGCCGAACAGCAGGAGATCCTGATCCTCTCCTCCCCACTGCCGGTCTTTGAAACCGGTCTTGCGATTCACCGCTGCATCGGCGCCGCGGAATAAAAAATAGCCGCTGCGCAGCGCGCAGCCCGCGCAGGAGCGCGGCCAATGGCAGAGCCTTTGGGCTATTATTTTGAAACAAGCGCCGTGCAGTGCGTTAGCGCTACTATGTGCCTGGCGGCACTTGCAAATCCAATGATTTGCCGGCGCGGTTATAAAAAATAGCCGCTGCGCAGCGCGCAGCCCGCGCAGGAGCGCGGCCAATGGCAAAGCCTTTGGGCTATTATTTTGAAACAAGCGCCGTGCAGTGCGCTATGCGCTGCTATGTGCCTGGCGGCACTTGCAAATCCAATGATTTGCCGGCGCGGTTATAAAAAATAGCCGCTGCGCAGCGCGCAGCCCGCGCAGAAGCGCGGCCAATGGCAAAGCCTTTGGGATGTTATTTTGAAACAAGCGCCGTGCAGTGCGTTAGCGCTGCTATGTGCCTGGCGGCACATGCAAATCCAATGATTTGCCGGCGCGGTTATAATAATTGCTGCCGCATCCCGGCGGAAAGGAGCGTGCGCGCCCATGCAGAGCGTCGCCTATGACCTGCACCTGCACTCCTGCCTGTCCCCCTGCGGGGATATGGATATGACCCCGAACAACATTGTGAATATGGCGATGTTAAACGAACTGGACGTCATTGCGCTGACCGACCACAACACCTGCAAAAACTGCCCGGCCATTCTGGAGGCCGCGGCTGGGGGGCCGGTCCTTGTCATTCCGGGTATGGAGCTGTGCACGGTCGAGGAAATCCACGTGGTCTGCCTGTTTGCATCGCTTGCGGCGGCGATGGAGTTCGACGCCTATGTGGCCTCCCGCCAGCCGTTTGTGGCAAACGACGAAGCCATCTTCGGCAAACAGGCCATCTGCGACGGGCAGGACAATATCACCGGCGTCTGGGACAACCTGCTTGTCAACGCTTCGGAAATCAGCATTATGGAAATCGCGGAGCTCATGCAGCGGTTCGACGGCGTGGCGTTTCCCGCGCATATCGACAAAAGCGCCTACAGCGTGATGGCGAGTCTCGGCGATATCCCGCCCGAGTGCGGCTTTGCCTGCGCGGAGGTCGCGCGTCCCGAAAAGCTGCCCCAGCTCGAGGCGCTGTCCGAGGTTATCCCCACGCTGAAGATCCTAACGGATTCAGACGCGCATTATCTATGGGACATCGGCACACGCGCACACTTTCTGCATGTGCGGGAAAAAACCGCCCGGGGGGTGCTGGAAAGTTTGCGGCGCGGCAAACTGGCCGATTAGGCTTGCTGCACATATACATGCAGGAAATATAAATAAATGATATACTATTTGTATTTATATTGTATCTGCACAGAACTGAAAAAACCACAATATGATAGAGCAGGCGGCAGTTTCCGCTGTTCTTATGAAAAAAGGTGGAAGGGCGCGCCGGGCAGGGCGCGCCCTTTGCTGCGTAGCGCTGCTAAGGGTTATACATGTTGCATAAATACGCCCCCATAGATTTTGCATAAATAGAGAAATATAAAAGCGCTGTTTCATTTTCATCCCGTTTGACCGCCAAAGATTTGCTTTCACAGGCGTTTTCCACTATAATGAATAGACGACATAGAAAGGCGGCCCCGATTGTCCGGTCCCCTTTCTACCGCAACGTGCAGTCAGCCGGCGCGGCTGTCCCACAACCCAATTAGAAGGTGATTCATTTGAAAAAAATATCCTGTCTGCTGCTTTCCCTGTGCATCTGCCTCGGCGTGCTTGCAGGCTGCGACGGCAAACCGGTAAACCCGCAAAGCTCCCTGGCCGACAGCGCCGAGGCCCCTTCGAGCGAAGCGCCGCAGAAGCGCGCGGTCAACCCGCTGACCGGTAAACCCCTGGTCAGCGAAAGCAACCAGGGAAACCGCCCCGTCTCGGTGATGGTCAGCAACATCAAACAGGCCCTGCCGCAGTCCGGCCTCTCGAGCGCCGACATCTGCTACGAGGCGCTTGCCGAGGGCGGTATCACCCGTATCATGGCGGTCTTCTCGGACTATACAGAGCTTCCCAAAACCGGCCCGGTGCGCTCCGCAAGGGATTATTACCTCCAGCTCGCGGCCCCGCTGGATACCATCTTTGTCAATTTCGGCACCAGCACCATCGCTTCGGATATGATCCGCCAGAAAAATGTGGATAACATTGACGGCATGTATTATTCGACCCTCTCGTTTACGCAGGACAAACAGCGCGCCGCCTCCCGCGGGCGCGAGCACAGCTTCTATATTGACGCCCAAGGCCTGCAAAAAGCCATCGATAAAGCCAAAATCGACACGGCCCAAACCTCTGTTCTGCAGCCCGTCTTCCATTTCCGGGACTACGAAGAGGAACCCGTGCAGCCGCAGCAGATGGCGGCCAACCGCGTATCGGTCGGCTTTTCGTACTACAACACCTCAGAATTCACTTACAGCAGCGGCAAATACTTCAAAAGCCAGTTCGGCGAAGCGCAGATCGACGAGAACACCGGCAGCCAGATCTCGTTTGAAAACGTGGTGATCCTGTTCGCGGGCACCTCCAACGTGCAAAACAGCGTGCTGTTGCAAATGGATTTAAACGGCGGCAGCGGCTACTATATTTCGGCGGGCGGCGCCGAGGAGATCAACTGGAAAAAGGGCAAATATGAAAACCCGGTGACGCTCACCTCCAAATCCGGCGGGACGCTGTCTGTGAATCCCGGCAAAACCTATGTCTGCGTGGTGCCCACCAACCGGCAGAATTATGTTTCGTTTGAATAGAAGCGGCAATGATTTTTATAGCCGGGCGGAGAAAAATCTCCGCCCGGCTATTTTTGTGCGCCAAAGCACCATTCTCCCTCCGCACTGTGTTTTCCGCCATCCTCCCACCGGCCTGCATAGACGCGCTGCCCGCGCGCCATACTGTATGTGGAGAAAAACGCGGCGCGGCGGCCTGCCGCGGCCGTGGACGGAGGGAGAATTGCCATGGGGGCCTTGATTGAACTGCGCGATGTCTATAAGATCTACAATCCTGGGGAAAACGAGGTGCGCGCCCTCGACGGCGTAAGCCTGTCGATCGGTTATGGCGCGTTCTGTGCAATCGTTGGGCATTCCGGCTCGGGAAAGTCCACTATGATGAACATTCTGGGCTGTCTGGACACGCCGACGAGCGGCCAGTATTTTCTGGAAGGGCGGGATGTCTCCCAACTGACGGACAACGAACAGTCGGAAATCCGTAATGAACACATCGGGTTTATTTTTCAGGGTTTCAACCTGATCCACAGCCTCGACGCGGCCGAAAACGTCGAGCTGCCGCTGATCTACCGCGGCATTCCACGCGAGCAGAGGCATAAGCTCGCGGCCGAGGCGCTCGAGCGGGTGGGCCTTTCCAACCGCAGCCGGCACAAGCCCGCTCAGATGTCGGGCGGGCAGCAGCAGCGGGTTGCCATTGCGCGGGCGATTGCCGCAAAACCGCCGCTGCTTCTCGCGGACGAGCCGACCGGCAACCTGGATTCGCGGTCGGGCGAAGACATCATGCAAATCCTGCGGGAGCTGCACAGCGAAGGCCGCACCGTCGTGCTGATTACGCACGACAACGACATCGCGTTGACCACCCAGCGCGTAATTCGCATCCTCGACGGCAAGGTGGCCGAGGACCGCGTTCTATAAATATCCGCTGAAAAGAGCGCGGGGCATAACGCCCCGCGCTCTTTCTGGTTTCGGCGCGGCATACCCCGCATCCGATGTATTTACGCTTTTTCACGGCGGCTGACCAGCAGGTAGGCTTTGAGCAGGCCGGCCTGGGTTTTGCCATCCTCTATTTGATTCTCCAGCACGAGCTGCACGGCCTGCTCGAGCGGCATCCGCTCCACATCCAAAAACTCGTCCTCATCGAGGTTCTGGCTGCCAAAGGTCAGCTCCTCGGCCAGATAGATGCGGATAATCTCCTCGCAATAGCCCGGCGAAGGATAAAAGTCGCCCAAAAAGGTGTAACGGCCCGCGGTCGCGCCGGTCTCCTCCTGCAGCTCGCGTTTGCCGCACTCGAACGGGTCCTCCCCGCGCGAGAGCTTGCCCGCCGGAATTTCCCGCACCATCTTGTGGTAGGGATAGCGGAACTGGTTGACAAACAGCACCTCGTTCTGGTCGGTCAGCGCGACGACACAGACGCCGCCCGGGTGCTCCACAATCTCGCGGTTGGCCTCCGCGCCGTTTTCAAGCTCCACCCGGTCGCGCCGCAGGTTGATAATGGCGCCCTTATAAAAATATTCCTCCGACAGCGTCTTTTCAAAATGTTGCATCGCACACACCCCAGTTTCTCCAACATTTGCGGGACCATCTGTCCCCCATGCGTCTATTTTATGCCACCGCGCAAATAAAAACAAGAGGGCTTACATATATTTGTATAGAAGTTTTGCAAGGGCTTGCCCGAAAGGAGACCATCCCATGGACGCTTTTTATCAGTCGCCCCCTTCCTATGACGCCATCCGCGAAAAAATCTGCCAAATTAAAAGGGAATTCCCGTTTGTCCGCAATTTTTCGGTCGGCAGCAGCCTTTTGGGCCGGGGGCTGTTCGCCCTCTCGCTCGGCAACGTGCACAACGCCTGTTTTGTCTGCGGCGCGGTGCATGGAATGGAGTGGCTCACCTCGCTGGTTTGCCTGCGGTTTTTCGAGGAGGTTGCCAAAGCCTACCGGGAAAAGCAGTGCATTGCCGGGCTCGACGTACATAAGGCCATCGCGGCGCGCGGGCTGGTTGTGGTCCCCTGCGTAAACCCCGACGGCGTGATGCTCTCGCTCTATGGGCCGGAAACCGCCGGCGCGCTGCGGGACAAGGTGCTGCGCATCGCGCCCGACGGCGACACCGCGCGCTGGCAGGCCAACGCGCGCGGCGTGGATTTAAACCACAACTTCAACGCGGGTTTCGCCGCGCTCAAGGAGATGGAGCGCCGCGCGGGCATCACCCGCCCGGCCATGACGCGCTACGGCGGCGACTATCCGGGCAGCGAGCCCGAGAGCCGCGCGCTCGTGCAGTTTTGCGAGGCCTACCGCCCCGAAAACGCCGTGGCGCTGCACTCTCAGGGCGAGGAGATCTATTACGACTACGGGCCCTGCACGCCGGTCCGTTCCGCACTGATCGCGCGTCTGATGGCTGAGGCCGGCGGCTATCAGGTTCTCGAGCCCGAGGGGCTGGCCTCGCACGGCGGATTCAAGGACTGGTTTATCGACAAGCTGCACCGGCCGGGCTTTACCATTGAAATCGGCAAGGGCGAAAACCCCCTGCCTGCATCGGATTTTCCCGAGGTCTACCCGCGGGTGCGGGATATGCTGATGGTTCCGCTGGTGCTGTGAGCAGGCGCGGCATGCAGCCAAATGCTCCCAAGACCGTTCGGCGCCGCCGAACGGTCTTTTTGACCGGCGAATGGCAATGCACAGCCTGTCCTCTCTGCACAGACGGAAAACGGCCCGGCCGTGGAAACCCACAGCCGGGCCGTTTTCCTTTTGCATCCATGCACGCACAGGTCAGAGAAGAAGGTAGCACAGCGCAAGGAGCAGGGTTTTATCCGCGCCCTCGCCCCAGAGGACAAATAACAGGATAAGTATTAGCAAACGGTCGTTGTCAAGGCCAAGCGATGTCAGTAAACCGCCAACCTGGGAAAGCAAACCGCCGGATGGCACGCTGGACGTGTTTTTTGGGTAGCCGCCCATATTCTCGTTCACAGTATGTCTGCCGTGTTCGGCGGTTTGCCGGTGCTGCGAGGGATGCCCGCGCGCGCGGTGCGGCGTCTCCCCCTCGTACTGCACATAGATGGGACCCTTTTGCGGATGAAAGCCCTCCGCCTGCGGAGGCTGGGTCAGAGCAGGACGCGGCGCGGTGGCCGCCTCGGCTGCCGGGGGCGGCCCCTCGAGCGTCCGTCTGGCCCGGCGCTGCATCTCGCGCACCCGCTCCACGGCTTCCCGCTGCATTTTGAGGATGTCATAGCGGCTGTAGCCGCTGCTCTCTGCACTCATCCGCTTTCACCACCGCCAAACAGATTGCCGAGACCGCCCAGCAGGCCGCTTTGTTTCAGCAGCGGTAGCAGCTCGATCAGCCGCAGAATTTTCAGCGCGTCATCCACCTTGGGTTTGCGCTTGTCGGACAGATGCGGCCGCAGCGCCTTGAGCAGCAGGGTGTTCTTGTCATCCTTAGAAAATTGGCCCATCATATCTTTGACCTTGAGCAGCATATTGATGTCCAGGCCCGGCGCGGACGCGGCGCCGGCATCGGCGCCGCCGGCGTTGCCGCCGCCGAGCAGGGCGGGCAGCATGCCCGAGAGCGCGGACAGGTCGAGGCCGCCGGACGCGGGCTGTGCTGCCGCGGCCTGGGGCGCGGCGCCGCCCGCATTTCCGGTCCCGCCGCCCATCAGCCCCGAAAGCATCTGGGAAAGTCCCGACAAATCGGGCCCGCCAGACGGGGCGGGTTCTGCGGCGGGCGGGACCGCGCCTGTATCCTGTCCGCCGCCGAGCAGCCCGGACAGCATACCCGAAAGTGCGGACAGGTCGAAGCCGCCCGGCGCGTTTTCCGCCTGGGCCGGCGGTTCGGGCGGGTCTGCCGGCCGGGAAGGGCCGCCCGCGTCCGGGCCGGCCAGCCCCAGCGACTGCGCCATTTCTTGCACCTTTTTCATTCCCTCCGGACTGTTAAACAGCTCGGACAGCGCGTCGGACATCTGGTCCAATTTACTGGCCGCCGAGCTTTTTCAGCAGTTCCTGCGCCTGCGGCGAACTCAGGATCTGCTTTGCAAAAGCCGGGTTGGAAAGCGCCTTGGAGACCTTCTCAGCGTCTTTGGGATTCAGGTTTCCCAGCACGCTTTCCACGTTTCCTTTCTCAAGATTTTGCCGCAAACTCTCGGGATCGGTTCCCGTTTTTTTGCTTGCCATCTGCAAAAGCTTGCCAAGCTTTTCCGGGGGAATATTTGAAAAAGGGTTGTTTTGTGCGTTGCCCACGTTATCCATCACCACCTGTTTTTTCATTGACGGGGGTGCGCCCGCCTCCGGCTGCCGGCAGGAAGCGGAACCCCTCCCGCCGGATACTACTATAGTATGCGGGTCGCGCACACGGTAGACGTATTCGGCAGTATCTATTTACAAAATATGCGCGGGGCATTATAATAGTTCTAATTTGATACGGCTTTTGCTCCAAAAGAGGCAAAGGACCACACAAAAGCAAAGGAGCGAATGACCTTGAAAAGGCTAATTGTCGTGTCGGACACGCACGGGAGCTTTTCCCCGTTTTATCAGATCATCACCGACCATTTGCAGGACTGCGACCTGTTCGTCCACCTCGGAGACGGGCGCCGCGAGGTGGAGGACGTGCTGGCGCTGCATCCCGAACTGCCGCTTGTCGCGCTGCGCGGCAACTGCGATTTCTGCTGTGGATTCAGCGAGCAGGAGACCTTCTTTTTGGGCGGCAAAAAGATCCTGGCGGTGCATGGGCACACCTTCGGCGTGAAGGGCGGCACCGGCCGGTTGGAGGACGCCGCGCGCCGCGCAGGATGCGACGTCGTGCTGTATGGGCATACCCACGTCGCGGACTGCCGCACGGAGGAGGGGCTGACCATTCTCAATCCCGGCAGCCCGTCCTGCCCGCGCGGCGGGCCGCGCAGCTTTGGCATTGTGGACATTCTTGAGGACGGCGGAATTGTGGTCCATATTGCGCGGATGCGCTGAAGCAAGCCCGGACAAGGGCCCACTTTGAAGAAAAGAGGAGGCGCGAACTATGCTGCAAACCGGAACAAAGCGGTTTCGCACCCGTATTCTGGGGCAAAACTGCTTGTATTTTAAAGAGCTGGATTCCACCAATACCTATCTGAAAGAGCATGGCGGATCGCTCGCGCACGGCACCACTGTGATCGCAGGCCGGCAGACGCAGGGGCGCGGACGGCTGGGGCGCGCCTGGAGCAGCGATGAACACACGGCATTGTATATGTCCGTATTGCTCAAAAACATCCCCCAGCCTATTTCGCAAAGTCTACCGTCGCTCTGTGGGCTTGCAACCGTTAAAGCGCTGGAAAAGCTGACCGGCCGGGAATTTTTAATCAAGTGGCCCAACGACGTGATTTGCCTGGGAAAAAAGGTGGTGGGCATTCTCTGCGAAGGCCGCCTGTGCGGCGAGCAGAGCTATTATGTCTGCGGCATCGGGGTCAACGTGCTGCAGGACCGGGCGTTTTTCGCGCGCAACGGCCTGGACCACGGCGGCTCGATCCTCACCCAAACGCACCGCGTCAAGACGCTGGAGGCCGTCGCGGAGTCCATCCTGATCGAGCTGGAAGCGCTACTCGATGTATTTGTGCAAGAGGGTTTTATGCCGCTGCTGCCTGCCTACAAACGCCATTGCGTCAACATCGGGCGGGAGGTGCGGGTGATCACCGGCGAAACCGAGCAGCACGGCATCTGTGTGGACGTCTGCGCGGACGGCAGCATGCTGGTGGACTTCTGTGGACAAACCAAAAAAATCTGCGCGGGGGAGGCCTCTGTGCGCGGCTTTTACGGCTATGTGTAACCCTGCGGATTTTTTGCTGCGGATTTTGCAAAAACCCGCCAAAAACAATTGCTTTTTGCAGTCCGATTTGCTATAATATAAGTCGCTTTCAGATCTGTATGCGCTTGTAACTCAGCTGGATAGAGTGCTTCCCTCCTAAGGAAGAAGCCGGGGGTTCGAATCCCTTCAAGCGCGTTCATGCGGGCCGATTGTTTAACAACAATCGGCCCTTTTTTTCGTTTTGCCGCCGGCTGAATTCTAAAGCAGCCGGACCTTTCGCAGCAGGGTGATGCAGTCGCGCACACCCTGCTGGTATATCCAGTCGTTTTCCATGCAGGAGAGGGCGTTTCCCAGGTCCTCAAGTTCAAGCATCAAACCGCGGTGTTCCGGTTCCAATAAACCGCGGATTTGATCAAATAGCTGGTGGTATTCCCTTTCAAACTGTTGATACTGCGTATTCGTCTTGCGTTTTTTAAGCACGAGCGCGTACTCTGATTGGATCATGGCGGTTTTGAGGTTTTCTTCAAAGACGTTCATCGTCCAAGGCTCCTTTATTTTTTATTTAGGTTATTTTCAAAGGGAGCTTCCCTTTGACCCTTTCAAAACAAATTTTTTCTTATAGTTTGTCGCGCAGGCCGCGACGGGCACTTCCTTTTTTATAAAAAAGAAGCAAAAAAATATTTGATTGGTTTCTTTTATAGCTTTTTGATTTATTTATCTTATAGTTTGTCGCTCGGGCGTGCTGTGGGCCCATCCTTTTTTGTGAGAAAAAAGGATGCAAAAACTTTTTTCTTTCTCTTTTTAACCTACTGATTCATCTATATTTTTATTTGTCGCTCGGGCCGCGACGGGCCCATCCTTTTTGACAGACAAAAAGGATGCAAAAACTTTTTCTTTCTCTTCTTAACCTCTTGATTCATCTATCTTTTCATTTGTCGCTCGGGCCGCGACGGGCCCATCCTTTTTGACAGACAAAAAGGATGCAAAAATCTGGTTAAGGGGTGCCGCTACCTTCCTCCATTTGACTCTGCGCCGTATTCGGACAGGCAAAGGGCGAGAGTACGGCGGTCGCAGAAAGTGCGCTGATGGGTCGGAAGACGCGCCCCTTAACAATCCCCGACCGTACCCGAGCGGAGATGCTATTAAAAGGTTCCCTGTAAGGGAGGGGCTGATTGACAACGTTCCCCTCTTTTGCAGCAAGCCTTCTTGAACCTGCATAGATTTCCTTCTGGAATGGGAATTGTGAAGGGGGCAGGCCCGCGACCCTGCTCC